>DAUW01000012.1 GCA_002505355.1 Euryarchaeota archaeon UBA229
GTAGAGATCAATATAATCCATCTTAAGTAATTCAAGTGACTTCCGACAATGCTCTATGGTTTCATCATAACCTACTGCGTGAGCGCGACGTAACTTTGTGGTGATAAATACGGATTTTCGATCAACTCCTGATTCGCGTATTGCTTCGCCGACTTCATGTTCGTTGTTGTAGGCTCTAGCAGTGTCGATATGAGTGTAGCCGGCGTCAAGTGCATTGAGCACCGCTGATTTACATTCACCATTGTCTGCCATCAAAAATACCCCGAGGCCAAACTGGGGTATCTCGTGTTCATAGGCTGTATCCCCTTCCGGGGTAGTATGGCTAATCCGCATGTAGCAGTGTATGACTGGGGGGTTGATGAATCCCCCGATTATTCCTCTTCAGCCCATGTTTTACGCATGACCTTACCAGCTATTTCTCCAGCCTCAAAAGGTTCAATGTCATGATCCACAATAAGATGTTTGACCATTTCATGTTGGTACACCATTTCTTGACATATCGGGCATTCTAATAGTGGCGCCTTGCGATAGCCCATAAATTCCAATCTGCCTTCCTTGGTAGATAATCTTCTACCTGTACGCAGGAGGACTGACACAAATACCAAGACGAATAGCACAATAACACAACCGAAGCCCATGAAAACTCCCGATGGCGTTGGGTTTTGGCTCAACTGCAAATTTTGATACACTTTGCCTTCTGCAGAGTTCTCATGCTCACTCAAGTCGATTATATGTGTGAAATTCTCTCCTCTCAAAGTAAGTAAAATATCAATCCCGTCTTCTTCAGGGCCTGCATCAATGACCACTGTAAAGTCTCCATACGCGTCTGTCATGGCTTTAGTACCTCGATACTGATAGCACTCATAGACCCCAACCTCGCATTCAACATAGACATAATCGAGTGATACTGGAGTCGTATCTGCGTAGGTTGCTTTGCCGCTGATTCGATAGGTTTCTGCACTAGCAAGTGGTAACAACATGATTGCTAGACAAGCAACTAGTATCAGTCTCCTCATGGACCTAAAATTCCGTCACCACTTTTGAAACCTTGATTGTTGCCGTGTGTTGATAGACTGAGTGGTATTTCTTTGCAACATGGGCAAACTGATTACCGGGCAAGCAGCAACTTATGTCGAAGAAATGCATATTCACACCAAAAAACGATACGAGATAATTTGCATAACTAAGGATGTCCAAAAGATAATTACTGAATCTGGCATTAGAGATGGATTAGTGCTGGTAAACCCGATGCACATAACTGCATCATGCTATGTCAACGATTTAGAGTACGGTCTGCACCATGACATTATGAAGTGGTTAGAGAAGGTCGCCCCTTTTTATGGTGTAGAAGGCAAGGGTGGCGAAGAATATCACCATCACAGAACCGGTGAAGATAATGGTGATGCTCACCTCAAGCGCCAATTACTTGGACAACAGGTTACCATGCCAGTCAGGGACGGTGAACTGCATTTAGGCACGTGGGAACAAATTCACTATGCCGAATTTGATGGACAGAGAAACAAGCGAATTTTGGTCAAAGTAGTTGGCGTCATGTGAAATTACTTTCATGTGATTATTGCAGAAAAACCGCTTATTTGCCACGGCTGCAAACTCATCCTTATTACTGAATTATTATATTGGCTAACATGCCAAACGCCAAACTTGCTGAATGGTTCGCTGATGCTGATATGAATGACACTGCAACTGTTGGTGGAAAGGGGGCGTCGCTTGGAGAAATGTTTCAAAGATTATCAGGAATTGGTGTAAAGGTTCCAAATGGATTTACCTTAACTACCGCAGCGTTCAAGCAGTTCATACATGCCAAAATTCCTGACACTACATGGAATAATATTGGTGCTCCTGAGGATATTGAAGATATGCGAAATGCAGCAATAAATTGTTCTACGTTAGCAAGTGCCTTGGAGGTCTGTTTACGCGATGCCGATCCAAAAGACCATCTAAACCTCAACAGCAGAGCAACCTTAGCGCGGTCACTAGTGCGTGAGACACCGGTACCTGATGAGATTAAGTTGGTTATCGCCCAAGAATACAGTAAACTCTGTGAGTTATATCATCCAGGTGTTGACGTCGCAGTTCGCTCCTCAGCCACCACCGAGGATTCTGCAGAGGCATCGTTTGCTGGACAATATGAATCCTATCTAAACGTTAGTGGGGAGCAGGATATAATTGAGAAATGGCGTCGTTGTGTTGCAAGCATGTTCACCGAACGAGCGATTGGCTACCACATAGAGCATGGAATGCACCCGCTAGATAGTGCGATTGCCGTTGTGGTAATGAAAATGGCGCGTTCAGACAAAGCCTGTTCTGGGGTGATGTTCACTATCGACCCTGATTCTGGTCATGATGGAGTAATACACATTGGCTCTTCTTATGGTCTTGGAGAATTAGTGGTTCAGGGTGTCGTCTCACCAGACACTTACACTGTTTGGAAGGAGGGTTTGAGATTAAAGAAATTCCCGATCGTCCATAGGACTCTAGGCAGCAAGGAACAGATGATGGTTTATCATGAAGAAGCGGCCAATGAGGTGCAATCAATTGCGGTACCGTATGAGGATCGTCGACGCTGGTCATTAACTAGGGATGAATGTGTAGAACTTGCGCAAATGGCTCTCAAGATAGAGGATTATTTTGCTAAACCCATGGATATTGAGTGGGCTAAAGATGGAGTTACTGGCGACCTATTTATTGTCCAAGCAAGGCCAGAGACGATTCACTCAAAAGCAGAGAGTAACAAAATGACGATTTACAAAATAGATGAAATATTTGCTGATTCACTGAAGAAAGAAGGGCGCGTATTAGCGACTGGGCAAGCTGTTGGTAAGCGAATAGGTACTGGCAAGGTTAGGCTCTATCGAACCTATGGTGAAGTGCTTGAGGGTAAGCGAGAGTTACGAAAGCTGCTGGAATCCGGTATGTCAATGGAAGAGATATCATCTGAATTATCAGTTTTTGAACAGGGAGATGTCCTAGTTACCGAAATGACTACACCAGACTGGGAACCGTTAATGAAGCAAGCCTCTCTGATTATCACTCGAAAAGGCGGAAGAACCTCACACGCAGCGATAATTGCCCGTGAATTCGGCATTCCAGCAGTCGTGGGATGCTCAGATGCTATGGATTTACCAAACCTCAGTATAGTCACTGGAAGCTGTGCAGAAGGAGATACGGGCTACGTATATTCTGGAGAAGTCCCATTTGAAATAGAGGAGGTTTCATTTGATGAGGATATTGAGCTCACTACGAAAATAAAACTAAACGTTGGGTTTCCAACTAAATCGCTAATTGATTCGAAATTACCAGTCGACGGGGTAGGTTTGGCAAGAATTGAGTTCATCCTGTCCTCAGAACTTGGCATTCATCCATTGGCATTTGTCCATCATGAAGAACTGAAAAAATATGTTGAAAGCGGCGAGCTATCAATGGGCCTGAAGCCATATCACGAATCATTAAACGCTGCTGACATGAATGACGTTCGAGGGTTAGTAGAATCATTAGAAAGCCGTGCTTGGGCGTATGATGATAAGAGAGATTTATTCATTGACAAGCTTCGAGAGGGTGTCGGATTAATTTGTGCAGCGTTCTACCCCCGACCTGTACTAGTCCGTTTATCTGATTTCAAATCAAATGAATATCGCGAATTACTTGGTGGCGCAATATTTGAACCGGTGGAAGAAAACCCAATGATTGCCTGGCGTGGCGCCTCGCGCTATCTAGACGAGAAGTTCAAGCCGGCTTTTGAGATGGAAATCGCAGCAATGAAATCAGTCAAATACGACTTTGGACTGGATAATCTACAATTGATGGTACCGTTTTGCCGAACCCCCGAAGAAGGTCAAATGGTCAAGGATTTACTAGAGACGAATGATATTGGACCCAACTCAGGAACCGCCCTGTTCGTAATGGTTGAATTGCCGTCAAATGCCATAGAAGCAGATCGATTTATGGAGATGATGGAATTAGCCGGTGGCTCAATAGGGTCTAATGATTTGGTACAAACCGTTTATGCCGTTTCAAGAGATGATTTGGAAGGCTATCAAAACCCCGTTGATGCTAGGTCACCAGCTGTAAAATCGATGATCCGAGACATTGTTAGGAAGTTCAAGGCCCAAGGCTTGGAAATAGGTATCTGTGGCCAGGCGCCGTCTGATTTCCCCGATGAGTTTCCACCGTTCCTAATCGACTGTGGAATCTCTAGTATTTCGGTTACCCCAGACACTGCTATTGCGGTCAGAAATACTGTTGCTGAGGCAGAAAAGGCTGCTAAGCTGTGAGTTAACTAAGCCATCAGTTTAATTTCGCATTCGTCTAATCTGGTTTTTGCTACCAAATGGTCCGGATCAAGTTGTAGTACTGCTCTCCAGGCAGCTGCGGCTGCATCAAAATGTTCGGCCTCATGATGCATCGCAGCGATGTGTAACCTCGAATCTAGATGTTGGGGGTCGGTTTTTATCGCGGCCTCAAAGTCGCTCATTGCGTTGTCGTTGCGGCCCCACTCAAGGTAAAGCAAACCTCGCTGATGCCAGGCAGGTGCATAATCCGGGGCAATTCTCAATGCTTCGTTAAGTGGAGTTTCGGCTCGCTCAGGTCTATCAAGTGCGATGAAACAAGCTGCTAACTGAGTCAACGCTTGATGGTGATGTGGGGCTTTCTCTAGAACAATATCTAAATTCTCTCGGGCTTGTGACCACTCCCCAAGCATCATTTCTGCTTCTGCCTTACGGAATCTTGCCAAAGTAAAGTTAGGTGCTAACTCTAGCAGAATCTCGGCATCATCGAGCGCCTTTCTTCCCTCATCCATTGCCATGTAAATACTGCAGCGATTTAATCGCGCCCGGATGTGATTCATATCTGATTTCAGAGCTTTGCCGTAATATTCCAAAGCCCTGTCTAAATGCCCAGATCTTGCCTCGATATTACCACGTACATATGAGATAACTGG
>DAUW01000082.1:0-8192 GCA_002505355.1 Euryarchaeota archaeon UBA229
TTTTATCAAGACATTGTTGGTGTCCCGATTATTGAACGCCAAATCCCTGCCTCACTATATGCTGCAGTTATCATACCACCAATGCTGGTAGTTTTTATTTCAGGTATATTTCCAGCAGTAAAGGCAAGCCGACTAAATCCGCTTGAGGTATTAAGTGGGCAAAATGAGATGAGAGTTGGCTCAAATTTGCTGCGGAAACTGACCGCGTGGATGCCCACTACCCTTGGATTATCTGTTCGCTCTAGCGTTAGAAAACCCATTCGACTAACCATGACTTTCGTTGCGGTTGGAATTTCGTTAATGTTGTTTGGCTCCATCCAAATGATGTCTGCAGGCATCGAGGATACGCTAATTGGGGGCATCGAGGATGACCAGAATTGGGATGCGCAAGTATATGTTAACATCGATGGAGAGGATGCTGTTTTGGCGTGGGCCTCAAACATAAATGCAAGCGCTGAGTTATTGATTGAGATGCCACTTGGCGCTGTTGATGATCCCGATGGTGTCGAGCGAATATTCAGTTTGGTAGGACTTGATAATTACCAGCAAGGCATGCGCCAGGTAAATCTCCAAGACGGTGAACTACCTTCCACCACGGGAACTTTACCCCAAGTAATGATGGATGAAGGCTCCATGTTATTCTTGGATTGGTCAGTCAATGACGTTCAGACCGTACGCATCAACGGGGTTGAGCAAGATGTCGAGATTGTTGGTACGACGCGCGGTGACTTTGTGCGGACAATGTATTTCCTCCGCTCCGACCTCAGTGAAATTACTGGAGTGAATGCAACATCTGTCTACTTGAACCTTCCAGAGGGTGTGAGTGTTAGCACGGAACTTGGTGAAATTTCTGTCGGCGTAGTAGAACGTCAGAGCCTAATAGATGGTATCGAGAGTTTGGTGGAGCAGCAGACCCAATTATTTCAGGCTATAATGTATTTAGGCTTGTTATTTACCATTGCTGTGATGCTCAATACTATGATTATGAATGTTGCAGAACGTGATTTTGAATTAGCCACACTGCGAGTTCTCGGAGCCTCAACTCCCCGATTAAGTATGATGCTGCTATTCGAAAGTTTACTAATCGGTATAATTGGTGGTATTGTGGGGGTAATCTTTGCTTACGGTGGAGCTATCGGTTTAGCCGCATCATTCTCATCTTGGCAGTTTTATGTACCTGTAGTAATTGTTCCAAGCGTTGCTTTTCAATTAATGGCTGGGGTAATCATAATCGCTGTTGCTATGACTCCAATAGGTGTTTGGCGACTACGGCGAATGGATCTAGTTGAGAAAGTAAAAGACTTATCTCAGTGAAGCGAACTCTTGATGAGCCGCCAATTCTTGGCAGATACATGGTCGATATCCCCGATATTGGACAGGAAGTCCAGATTGAGGTTAATGGCCACAATGGTAAGACAACCCACGAAGGAGTTATTCTACACCCAGCTGCAAAAAATCACGTTACTATAAAATTAGTCAACGGCTATAATGCGAGTTACCATATTGATGAAATTACCAGCATACAGGTGACTGGATCGATATCAGAACAAGCACCTACTAGCAACAATTCACTAACCTTCAAAGCAGGTTTACCACACGTTCGAATTATCCACACTGGCGGCACAATCGCCTCAAAAGTAGATTACAAAACTGGCGCAGTCGTGGCAAAATTTGAACCTGAGGAACTGGTTAACGAAATCCCTGAACTAGCTGATATCGCAAATATTGATGCGGTAAAGTTAGGCAATATGTTCAGTGATGATATTAGACCACAACACTGGAACAAACTAATCGATGCGACAAAACAAGCTTTTGATGATGGCTGTGACGGAGTAGTGATTACTCACGGCACTGACACGTTACACATCACTTCCGCCGCAATGTGTTTCGCTTGGTCCGGAGAAGGTGCTGCACCACCGGGCAGAATAGCTGTTGTTGGCTCTCAGCGATCTTCTGATCGAGGTTCTTCAGACGCAACGGAAAATTTGATCTCTGCGATTTATTGGGCAGCAGTTGGTCCACAACCAAGAGCAATAATGGGCGATGCTGCTGTAGTGGTTATGCATACCTCTAGTCACGACGGAACCTGTTCAATTCTACCCGGAACCGGCGTTAGAAAACTCCACTCAACGAGGAGGGATGCATTTCGCAGTGTCAACAGTCAAGCCTTAGGCTTTGTCAATTTTGATGATGGAAATCCTCGAATTATCCTTGACAGTATGTATGAGACTAGACTCGCAACTGTCGCCCCGGAAATTAATGAAAAACCGCGCAAGTATTCAGAAAGCGTTCGTATTGCCCAATTCATCTCTGGTCCTTATCTCCACGAAGAGGTCATTGAAGCAGTGGTTGCCACTGGTCCGCAAGCCGTGGTCATTCACGGCACTGGATTAGGACATCTACCAATTGATGACCCTGGCAACGATGCGCCCGAGAACACCAAAGTTTGGCGCGCTTTGACTAGGTGTATCAACCGAAATATTCCAGTCGTTGTTACCACTCAGTGCATCAACGGGCCAATCGATATGAATGTTTATTCAAAAGGTCGAAAGCAACAAGAAATGGGTATTCTCGGGCACGGTAGCGTTACCTCGCCTGATTCAACTGTGGTCAAAATACACTATGCGTTATCCAGCAACAAAGATGTTGCTGATGTCCTAAACGCCAACTTATGCGGTGAAAACCTCAACCTCCTGCGAGAGTGATAAATTGTCGAACAAACCTAGTCAAAAACTCGATGAATTGCGCCAAAAGCGCGACGAGCTAAGATTAGGTGGTGGCTTGAAAAAGCAAGAAGCGATTCGCAAATCCGGTCGAGGCACTGCTAGAGACCGAATCGGGATGCTGTTAGATGAGGATTCATTTATCGAAATTGATTCCTTTGTCAAGCACCGTACTGTCGACCACAATATGTTCCTCCATCAAACAATGGGCGACGGTGTTGTCGCCGGTCATGGGACAATAAACGGCCGCCGAGTTTACTGCTTTGCCCAGGATTTTAGCGTCCACGGAGGCAGTATGGGAGAAACTCATGCCAAAAAAATCGCCAAGATCGTAGAAATGGCTGAACGTGCTAAGGTGCCAATCATTGGCATGTGGGATGGTGGAGGTCAGCGAGCCCACGATGGCATTTCCGGTCTAGCTGGGACGGGGGAATTACTTGATAGGCTCGTACAATGTAGTGGCAGAGTACCAATCATTAGCCTAGTTCTGGGCCCAGTTGTCGGTGTGTCATCGTTGGCGGCGAGCTTGGCTGATTTTACTATACTTGGCGAAGAGCATGGACAATTATTCCTCTCTTCACCCCTAGAAACTCCTGAAGTCATTGACGGAGAGATTGACGCTGCTGGACTAGGTGGTGCAAGTTTACATGCCTCAAGGTCGGGAATTGCGTGTTTAATCGCTGATGATGATGAGGATGCATGTGAGATGGCAGCGGAAATTCTCGGATTTTTACCGGATCATAATGGTGCTGTTGCACCTTATGTTGAAACTGCAGATCCAGTCGACAGATCTAACCCCGATCTTGAGTCACTAGTACCAGACAACCCTAACCGACCCTATGACATGGTTAAAGTCGTTGAAGAAATAGTGGATGACGGACATTTCATGGAGTTATTTGATTCATATGCTGATAATATCATCATAGGGTTCGCTCGCCTCGGAGGCAGGACTGTCGGCGTTATTGGCAATCAACCAAAAGTACTAGCAGGTTGCCTAGACATCGATGCCTCGATTAAAGCAGCCCGGTTTATCAGAACATGTGACGCATTCAATGTCCCATTGCTAACACTGGAAGACGTCCCTGGTTTTTTGCCCGGCGTAGTGCAAGAATGGGGTGGAATAATCCGTCACGGTGCAAAATTACTATTCGCATATGCTGAAGCTACCGTACCGAAATTGACCCTAGTTACTAGGAAAGCCTACGGTGGTGCGTATTTGGCCATGTCATGCAAACATCTGCGCAGTGATTACAACATTGCGTGGCCGACTGCTGAACTTGCCGTCATGGGGGCCGAAGGTGCGGTAAATATTATTCATCGACGCGAGATTAATGCTGTAGATGATGAGGATAAAGAAAGCGTAAGGTCGCAGTTGGTTGATGAATACAAGGCAAAGTTTGGCGACCCATATGTCGCAGCCAGAAATGGCTGGTTAGATGACGTTATTGAGCCAAGTGAGTCAAGAGTTAGGTTGATCCGAGCACTCAATATTCTTCGCTCAAAACGGGAGTGGAGTCCGCCGAAAAAACATGGCAACATCCCTCTGTGATTACTTGTTTTGATTGATTCGTGATAGCAGACCGGTAGGTGACAAGTCAACCCCTATTTCTTGCTCTACTACATCAATTTCAGATTCATCGTCAACAACTAATTTTGTTGTGTTGACCGGCTCACTACTCATGGTCCTGATAATTATTAACAGCAATAATATCATGATGATTAGACCTAGCGCTCCCGCTGCCACTAGGGTTGTCGATACCGCAAATCCCTCATCCTCATCTGTTGGTTCTTGACTAACTGAAATGGTAGAATTGAAGTCTATGATGGTATATTCAACTACTCCAGAGGTAAATTCAACATCAAATATTGTTACTTTTACCTCAACAATAGCACTACGATTCTCTGGCACTTCAAGCATAGTGACGCATTCCTTAGAGACCCCAGTTGAATCAACAATGCATGAAGGCTCAAGATTATCCTGGATTACTCCATCTAGAGCTATCTCTAAGCCATGCTCACTTGCTCCATCGTTATCAAAAATCGACCATGCCAAAGTTGCTGCAGTATCATCAATTATGTTGACATTCATTAGGTTGAGAATCGGTAAATCTGGTACGCTTTCAACATTGATATTTAGTAGGCGTGATACGGTTGTAGTTCCATCACTTACATTTAACCACTCATTGTTGATATTACCAAAGAAATCGTTGGCTGGAGAAATAATTAGTTGGCTTCCAGAGATAATGGCCATATTAGCAGATGGGGATTCTGATTCAACCGTCCAGGATAGTGAGTCACCATCAATATCATAGGCAAAGTCTGAGAGATTGAATGACACAGTCTCATCCTCTAACATTGATATATCCCACATTGACGAATTATCAGACACAGGATCATCAACTGCCGCAACCTGTATTGGGATATCCAAGTCAACCGGCTCTGTTGCACCATCGGTGACTCTGACGTGCAGCACTGTGGCTCCATTAGCATCAGCAACTGGAGTAATAGTCAGCACGCCATTACTGTATGAGAATTCTACTGGGCCAGCAATACCTTGAGTTTGGTCGTTGATTGAAGCAAGTAGTGATTCTCCCTCTGGGTCGTATGCATAGTCTGTTATGTTGACCGCAATTGCTGGACCATCCTCAATGAGAGTCTGCATTATTACCTCATCAACCTTGACGACAGGATCATTAAACGGTATGACTACTATCTCCAAAGTGGTATATGCCTCATCGATAACACCACCCCCATCTGCACGCAGCAGTATATCAACTTCGGCTCCAAAGAGGTATTCATCGGTTACTGTATGACTAACTGTTAATCCTCGGAAGTCAGTGTCGATCTGCAATGAAAAGTTACTTACTTGTCCACCGCTAAGCACCGCCTCGACAATGAACAACTCTTGTCCGTCGGGGTCGATACCAATTTCACTAGCAAGGATATACCCTTGGCCACGTTCGGCAACCTGGATGATTGGCGATGGTGTCGTGAATGCAATCGGCGAATCTGTTCGATTGAATTGATGTTCGATTGTCGCTGGGGCTCCTTCAATCATGACTGTCATGAACGCAGTATGGATCCCCGGTGCTAGATTTTCTACTGGATAATCACACTGCACAGTGCCGTTTGTGAACATGGCCCCTATTCCGGTTACCAGTTTGTTGAATCCGCACTCAATATCGATCTGCCAACTAGAACTTATTTCATCATATGTCGCACCACTTCTAAGACTCCAGTTAGTCTGCAGAGAGAAGGAGTCATATCGGCCAAAATCGTTGATTATTGCGGGGGTTTTGGTGATGTTTTCGAACAACAAAAATGATGATTCATACAGATTTTCCTCGGTGTATGACTCACTATCACTCGATGATGTCGCAGAAACCTCGCGATTGAACGCAGGTCTAAACTCATCATGCACCCCTCTTAGTGTAAGATCAAGGTATGGCAATAAATGAGCTATCGCGTAATCAATCTGTTCGGTCTGAGACATTGATGCCTCTCCATCACCACGGTCATCGCCGAAGAATATGCCATCATCAATTTCATCTTGGAATTGATAATGATCAGCGCCTAGAACGTGCATCCAATGCCAAGCCAATTGTTCGGTTGCGCTAATGAACGGTAAGTTATCTTGACCGCGTGCCACCTCGTCTACTGTCCCAGTCATAAACAGCCCAGTTGCGGGACTTGCTGGTTCGATACTCCAGTCAGCTGGTTTGATATTTTCCCATCCGTTACCGCCTGTCCAACCTGAAAAATCAATACCTAAACCAAACAGCGATCTTGGTGGTTGAATCTCTGTCGAAAGCTCCGATTCTTGCCAAAACGGGAACACTGAATACGCTACTGCAGCTCCTAATCCGTGACCAGATACACCCCAATGATCCATGTCGATGTTGCCATACGATGATGGAATAATGCTGTTAGAAGAGTTGCTTTCATTCATCAAGGTAAGCAATGATTCTAGCAATGAAAATGAGGTGACAATATCGTCAGTAGCCTCGGCATCGTACTCATTTGTTATCACAACAATAGTTCCCCGTTGGGCAATTTCATTAGTGATAATGCCGTAGTCATCATTGTTTTCACCATCGTCGACAAAAAATATCATGAATGGAAATGGCCCATTTCCTGCCATAGGCTGATTTTCACCGTTATCCATCGCAGGGTAAACCACCCTTGCAGAATTACCTTCCGCATTCACATCAGTAAACGCAACCGGAAAATCAACCCCCGTATGTTGAGGTTTGAAATTCTGTGACTCATCAGGATGCGCAGCTGTGGGACTAATACCCGCTATGCTTAGCAACAACACACCCGCCAGTATCAGTGCTTTGACTCTCAACTCGACCATCCCAAGTAACACCAATGGCGACTTAGTCATATTTTGAAATTGGCGTCTTATGAGTATGATGCCAGGACTGATTCAGCAGTTATTAGCATTGACACTAACAAATCCAAAGGCGGCAGCATGTCGGCATATTGAGGCGCCCAAAGTTGTGACCAACTTTCTAAATGCTGAGCCGCAAGAAGCCACCTGCCATCGATGATTGGGTTCGTTACCGCAGCCACTCTATCACCATGTTCGCCAACAATTGTGTGATATTTTGAGTTCATGACGTGCCCAGTAACCTGGATATCATCCGGTAGTTTATCATCGTCAAAATTAATAAAAAAATCACAGGTTCTTTCATCGACATCAACGGAACTTAGCCAATCATGGTCATCTAGACTTCGGTTGCCACCGAAAATTTTCACTTTGCCACCGAGTTTTTGCCAGGTATGGGCTGTAGAACGCGCTGCACCACCGCCGCCGATGATTCCCAAAGTTGCACCTTGTGAGATATCTAGGCCAAAATATTGCGCTACTCTCGCAACTCCGGAGCCGTCCACATTTGATGACCACCAACCAAAACCATCCCATCGCAGTACATTTACTGACTCGATTAACGAAGAATCATTGAAATCTACTACAGCATCTGACTTCAATTGATGCTTGAGCGGCGCAGTTAAGTTGAGCCATACCTCTTCAGTAAAAGACAAGGCAGGCAAGTTTGTTTTGATATTAAATGGCAAGGAAGCGGAAATTTTGCTGAATTTCTCTCGCTTCAAACCATCGACGGAACTGATTATCTCAGCAGTCGATTCCAACACTTTTTGCATCAACGCCTTGTTACGAAACTTACCAAATGGTGCGCCGGTTAACTCCCAATTGACTGCATCAGGAATGAACTTAACATAGCCCCAAGCCAGTGCGTCTTGGATTAACTTTGCATCGACTAAGTCTGTTTGCTTTACTTCGAATCTTTGGGTCGGTTTGATTTGCTTTGATACATATTGAGCAACGATATTCAGCAACACCGGTGATAGTGAATGATTAACCGGATGTCCGGCCACTGCGTAGTAGACATCCGCCATGATTTCCCCTCATTGCCATGCTTTTTGAACTGCACCGTTTGCCCAAAC
>DAUW01000082.1:8524-16848 GCA_002505355.1 Euryarchaeota archaeon UBA229
AGTAGGAAAAACCTTTGAAAACGAGGACCTGCTAGAATCATCATGGCAGAAGTAGAGATAATCAACAGTCAAGCGATAGGCAGGGGCGCCATTGCAGGTTTGACTGGTATACTTGGTCTGTACATGACAGCAGCAATGTGGGCTGAGTTCAACGATGCACTGGGTTTCTTTTTTGGCCCAAGTTTGGGAATAATAATCGGTACCATAATTTTTCTAATTTATCAGGACCGGAAAAATGTCAAAGAATTTTCTATGAACAAGAACTATAGCAAATCAGAAAGAACCGAGCTGGTCAAAGGCCCCGACGGAAGATACTCACAGGTTGAATCTAACATCGAAAAAGGCCGCAACCCGGTTATGTTTATCGCTATGCTGTATTTTACTATCGTGCTAATCAGCGAAATTTCGTGGTCTGATCTAATTTTTTGAGGTAGTACATTGGCAAATTTACTCGACATCTTTGTGATGAAACAAAGAGCGCTCGATGTCGATGACCAAAACGCACGAACCGTGTTTTGGGTTATGTTTGAAAAATTATCTATTATACTATGCCTAGTTATTATCTTCGCAGGGACACTCGCTCTAAACTTGCCGTGGTGGGCGGTAGGGGCGATTATTGGATTTTCGCTCGGCCCTGTGGTATACGGGCATTATTATTTCATTTACATACGCCCAGTATTGAAAAGACGGGAAGGTTGATGAGTGAGCGGTTTCTGTGGTAGATTGGTGAAGAGATGGGTTTGATTGGCGATTTTCTAGAATTGATTGGTCTTGGAGGCATTACAGGTGTCGATATATTATTCGCCGCAATGGCCATTGTTGGCACATTCCTGTTTATCATTTACTTTTTGCTGGTACTAATCGGAGATTTCACTGGTGGCATGTTTGACTTTGAGATGGATGCAGACGGAATTTTCCACCTTTTTACCATTCAAGGTCTGTTAAGCTTCATCATGATGTTCGGAATCTTTGGACTATCCGTTTCCCAAGCGGACCAAAATGCCTTCATTGCAATAATCGCTGGGACTATCGCCGGCACATTCTCTATGTACATCGTTGGTAAGGTCTTTCAAATGATGGCCAGCCTTGAGAAAGACAATACAGTTGAACACGCCCAAGCAATTGGAGCCAGAGGCACTGTCTATCGAACCATACAACCCGGTAAAATGGGTGAGGTACAGGTGGAGTATCAAGGTGCGTTAAGGACAGAGACTGCAGTAGCAAAAGATGAAACTTTAAGATTGGAGACTGGGAAATTCGTTGAGGTTGTTGATGTAATAACGGAGCGACTGATAGTCGTGCCATTAAATATTAACAATGACGATTAACTTATCCTGCCCTAAAATGTATTGAAATTGCGGGGTGAATCCTCTTATAGGGGTTCGATTTGGTATCGACATGGTCGCAGAAGCGTTAGCGTTGATTGGTGTTGCTCTACTAGTATTCGTATTATTGGTGACGATATATGTCGCAACATCAAGGTATAAACTGGCCCCATCCGATCAAATCCTAGTTGTTTATGGTAACGTCAAGGATAAAGGATCTGCTGCGTGTTACCACGGCGGTGGGAAAATCGTCTGGCCGTTAATCCAGCACTTCGCTTACTTAGACCTCAAACCTATGACCATTTCAATCGACTTGGAGCACGCATTGTCCCAACAAAACATCAGAATTAACGTTCCATCTACCTTTACCATCGGTATTTCTACCCAGCCATCCGTAATGCAGAATGCTGCTGAGCGTCTTTTGGGACTGGGACAAGCGCAAATTGAGGATATGGCAAAAGAAATTATTTTTGGACAATTACGTTTGACCGTTGCCTCGCTAACCATTGAGCAAATAAATCAAGACAGAGAGGCCTTTTTAGAAAGAGTCTCGACTAACGTCGACACTGAACTACACAAGATCGGTCTTTACCTAATCAACGTTAACATCACAGATATTACTGATGAAGCTGACTACATCGCATCTATCGGTGCTAAAGCAGCTGCAGTCGCAATTGCAGATGCAACCGTCGACCGAGCAGAAGCTGCTCGTGATGGTGCTGTCGGTAAGGCTGCAGCAGACCGAGACCGAGAGATCGAGGTAGCAAAAGCTGAGGCAGAGGCATCTAAAGGTCAAAAAGCTGCTGAAGCGGACAAGCGTGTTTTCGTACAACAACAAGAAGCACTAGCGGTTGAGGGTGAGAACGTCTCCCGTGCCGACATTGCTGCCTACAACGCCGACCTTGCCGAGCGTGAAGCGGAAGCACTACAACGTTCTGAAGTCGCAAGACGAAGAGCCCAGTCTGAAATTGAAAGAGCACAGTATGAACTTGAGGGTGAAAGACTCCGTGCTGAGGAAATTGCTCGTGAAGAAGTCTCAAAGCAACAAATAGAAATCGCTGCTGAAGCTGAGGCGGAGCGACAACGCAGAATCGCCAAAGGTCAAGCAGACGCCATCCTTGCTCGCTACAATGCTGAAGCTGAGGGAACAAGAGCAGTTCTTGAAGCTAAAGCCGCTGGTTACCAGTCCCTTGTCAGCAGTGCTGGTGGGGATGCAAAAGCGGCTGCTACCTTACTAATGGTTGAAAAGATCGAAGAAATTGTGGCCCGGCAAACTGAAGCAATTGCAAACCTGAAGATAGACAAGATTACTGTCTGGGACTCTGGTAACGGAGGCGAAGGTGGCAGTACGGCAAACTTCGTATCTTCATTAATCAAGTCACTACCGCCAGTGCATGATGTTGCTAAGATGGCTGGAGTCGACCTTCCAGATTACCTAGGTAGTATGAAAGAAGAATAATCTGTGCCTACCACAGTGGTTGATTAATCACCCAACAATGGTATGTTTGACCACATTATTCAAGGACTGCGCCAAATGAGTTTTGGCTATGCCTACCGACCTTGAGATAGCCAGTGCCGCAACTCTCGAACCAATTGAAGCGATTGCTTGGAAACTTGGAATTGCTGCCACAGAGATAATGCCGATGGGGCGCAGCGTCGCAAAGATCACCTGGGATGCATGCAAAACAAGAATGAAAAAAGCCCAAGGCAGCCTAGTACTGGTCACTTCGGTAAACCCAACGCCATTTGGCGAAGGAAAAACCGTTACCACGATTGGTTTGACTCAGGCGCTATGTCGTATCGGACAATCCGCTACCTGCGTAATTAGAGAACCATCAATGGGTCCTGTATTCGGCATCAAAGGGGGCGCTGCGGGAGGAGGCTACTCTCAAGTTCTACCGATGGAGGATATTAATCTCCACTTCACCGGTGACTTACACGCTGTAACCTCTGCGCACAACCTGTTATCAGCGCTCATTGACAACCACATCAAACATGGCAATGAATCAAAATTAGACGCAACCAAAATAAGTTGGCCACGCGTTGTTGACATGAATGACCGAGCACTACGAGATGTTGTTGTTGGTATGGGTGGTACGGCAAATGGCCATCTGAGACAAGAACGCTTTGACATCACCGCAGCAAGCGAGGTAATGGCTATTCTAGTGTTAGCAAACGATTACGCCGATCTAAAAGAACGGTTAGGACAAATTGTTATTGGAGAATCCATGGATGGCAACCCTGTCAAAGCCACAGATATACAGGCAGAAGGTGCTATGTCATTACTTCTAAGGGACGCTTTTTTACCCAACTTAGTACAGACCCTCGAAGGTAATCCGGCTTTTATCCACGGTGGTCCATTCGCCAATATCGCCCACGGTAATTCTAGCATAATTGCCGACAAACTTGCCCTAAGTGCCGCTGATATCGTCGTAACAGAGGCAGGATTTGGGTCAGATATGGGTGCTGAAAAATTCATGCACATCAAAGCTGCAACCTCTGGAAAAGGTCCGGATTGTGTTGTAATGAATGTGACAATTCGCTCAATGAAACTTCACGGTGGGGCTTTTGGCAACAGGGGCGGTTATCGACCAAGTAAGGAAGAACTCGAGGCGGAGAATGTCGAAGCGGTTGCTACTGGTGCAGCAACAAACCTTGACCGCCACATCAGAAATATGGCAGGGTTTGGCATGCCAGTTATCGTTTCTATTAACAAATTCATCTCAGACACTGATGCAGAAATTAAGGCACTATCTGACGCTGCACACGCTAGCGGAGCACATGCCGTTACCATTACGGAAGTACACGGCAAAGGTGGTGCAGGAGGCGAAGATTTAGCGACAGCAGTAGTGAAGGCTGTCCAAGACCATGTTGCGGCTGGCCGACCATTTACCCCCTTGTTCCTTCCCGATGCACCGGTAATGGAGAAAGTTGAAGCAATAGCAACTAGAATGTACAAAGCGAGTAAGGTTACGGTAGAAGCCAGTGCAAAGAAGCAACTTGACAAAATCAACTCTTGGGGCTACGGCAATCTACCCGTTTGTATGGCCAAGACGCAATATTCATTTTCTCATGATGCTAGTAAATTAGGCGCACCTAGTGATTTCACTTTACCAATCAGGGAATTCAGGCTCAACTCTGGAGCAGGCTTTATTGTGGCTATTCTTGGTAATATGATGACTATGCCAGGTCTGCCAAAACGTCCCGCTGCAATCGATATGGATATGGATGATGACGGGCATCAAACCGGTGTCTTTGGGTGAGTTGATGCAGGTACTCAAGCGTGAGTCAATGCTTTGGCGATTGCGGATTACCACCGATGATGATTTGTGGTCATTAGCTAGACTAGCGCGTCGAGGCATGTCGATTGGCATGCTTGGAGAGCGTCGTGATCAGACCACCGCTGGAGAAGAGGGTGGCAGAGCAAAAGCAGCAGAAAGAAAAAAGATGTGGATTAGACTTAGAATTGAGAATACTGAATACCAATCATTCAGTGATGTCGCTCGTGTTCACGGAATAATAGAAGAGGCGAAGATCGATATTGGCAGTCACCACACGCATATCATTAGTGTTGGTGATGAAGTTGAACTTTCCTGTCAGGTTCCGTTTCTGGATACTGATGAACAACTCCTGCAACAAGCAGTTGATGCTGCTAAGCAAGTTCAAATTGCCTTGGCGGCAGTTGAAAACGATGAGGTTATACTATTCCACATAACTCCTCGCGGGCTAAGGGAATCGACAACTTGGACTATGCGGGGAGGTGGCAAAAGAATCGACATTAAGCAGTCAACTGGTGTCGCAAAACAATTTCGCGAACGAGTTATGAGAGAGTTAACTGATTCACTCAGCGATGACACACCACTAATTTTGTGTGGACCTGGACATGCCAGGGATGTCTTAATTACAGAATTGCGTAATATTGGGCAAACTCGACTCATGTCATCAGTTGGCACATCAATGTCAGGTCGAGCTGGCGCCAACGAAGTTTTGCGAGAAAATCTTGCGGGTAGCATTTTGGAAAATTATGCTATAAGTAAAGAAATTAGTATTTTAGAGGAGGCATGGCGACGAGTATCGACTAATGGTGCAGTAGCATATGGCAATGAAGAGATTGACAAAGCGTTGAATGAAGGCGCAATCGAAACGATGCTGATATCTGCTGACCTGCTTAGAGACGAAGAAGCAACTATTGGCGGTAAAACATGGCAAGCTTGGTCAGCATCGCTTGCAGATTATGGCGGAGAATTAATTCAGTGCTCAACCGACCACGATTCAGGGCAGCAGTTAATGGGCATAGGTGGAGCAGTAGCACTGTTAAGGTTCAAAATTTAGGTGATGTTATGAAAATAATTCGGTTTAGTGAATTCCAACAGAATAATGACCTAGCAGCACTAGATGGCGCTAGGTGGTTAATCATCCATCATCAAGAACTAGATAGGGCCGCTGCGGTGTTATTTCACAGCGAACTATTGGATATCCTAGTTGGGGTTGACCACAGAGGTGCTAAAATCCTAGATGGTTTATGGCAAAGAGCAGTTCACCTAATTCTGGCCGATTCAAAACATGAGTTGACCGATGAGCAAGAGATTGTGCGTCGCACTGGGATCAACAAAGTTGTGCTTGATTCGATTAATGAAATTGAAGATTATTGCTATTGAGATGGTGGGTCCGGAGGGAATTGAACCCTCGATCTTCGCCTTGTAAGGGCGACGTCATAAACCCCTAGACCACAGACCCGAGTCCTCCTGTGGCCACTCATTATTGAATGCAACGCATGCGTTAAACTCAAAACCATGTGGCAAGACGGGCAATTGAATGGATGAAGATATCCAAGCGGCAGCAGCCCGACTCGTTAGGCGTTTGAAAGAGGGTGGTCACACTATTACTGTCGCTGAATCATGTACGGGGGGATTGCTAGCTAGTGCCTTTACCGATATTGCTGGCGCAAGTAACTGGTTCGACCAATCGTGGGTCACCTATTCCAATGATGCAAAAATGGTTGAACTGAAGGTTCAGTCAGAGACTTTAGAAAAATACGGGGCAGTATCTGCTAATGTAGCCATAGAAATGGCTAAAGGAGCACTAGAACAGGCGGGAGCTGATATTGCGATTTCAATTACGGGTATTGCCGGACCGGGTAATGACAGTTCAACCAAAAAGATTGGAACCGTTTATGTGGGAATCGCCTCCAATTCATGGGCCAATGCAGAATCAACCCAAATCGGCGGAAATCGCTCAGAAAACAAAATCGGCTTTGTCCATTTTGCCTTACTAACTGCCATCTCTCTGTGGGACGAAGCCATGGAAAAGGCTGAAGCAAATCGGAAAAAATTAGCCAAAATTGAATCGGAAAAAGCGCAGGCCAGAGCGGCTTTTGAAGTTGAGCGGGCTAAACGAGAAGCTGCTGCGAAACAATCTGCACCGTGGCAAGATGAATCATGGAGTGCAGGAGGTTCTGGTGAAGAAGATGAATCAATCGGTGAAGAAGTTGAGTGGAATTGAAAAATAAATCAACCGATTTGCTTTTGGTATGGCGACTTTACCAAAATTTATGGCAGCGACATCTCAAGATATTGTTAATCTGTTGCGCCAACGTAGGATAATTGCTTCTGCTCAAATTGTCGAAAGTTTGCGAAGTCATCCTAACCCGGTAAAATTACTTGAGATGGCGGGAAAAATAGATTTTCACAGGGGTGTGCTCACCAAAGAGATTTTCTCACAACTTGCTGAATTATACACCGGTAGTAGCCAACATAACAACCTATCGTCAACCCCAAAACCAACCTCGAGTGAATCACCTAGTGACCTTGGCAGAGTAATTGCCCCAATAGCTGTACCTGAGCCATTAGACCTCGAATTCAGAAATAATCTTCCAGATTGGGACGCACGGGATTATAGTTGTCATGCAGTCGATGCTCCAACTGACATCACTGTTCATTATGACATCACCGGCAAGAGCACAACTGAGGGTAAGATGAACGACATTACGGCTTGTTTTTCCGACCGCCTAAACAAAATCCGAGATATGATTGTTAAAAATTCCAAACTACCTCGCCGCCCTACGGAAATAGCACGATTGCTGAGAGAAGTACACAGATATCAAGGCTACGACAATAAAGCCGTAGCAATCGGTTTGGTTAACGAGCCAAGGTATCCCAAAAATGGTCACTTAATGTGGAGTTTGGAAGACGAAACAGGGGAAATGAACTGCTTGTTAACCAAGCGCCAAGGTGATGATAGAGACCGCTTCCAGGAGCAGATTATTGAGGCTGGCTTAATGCCTGATGACGTTTTAGGAGTCTCGGGAACCTTCAACCAAAATGGCGATATCTTTTATGTCGACGACCTACATTTCCCAATGAAGGAAAGACATCAAAAAGCATCGTCACCATTCGGTGTTAGTGTAGCATTTCTCTCTGATATTCACGTTGGATCGAAAACCTTCCTAGAGGCTCAGTGGCATAAGATGGTGCGATGGTTCCATACTGAACCACTCGCTAAGACCGTCAAATATCTGATATTGTCCGGAGATTGTGTTGATGGTGTCGGAATATATCCTGGACAGGACAAAGAGTTGGCAATTCCAGACCTTTTTGGACAATATTCTGAATTCGCTAAGCTACTCGAGTTACTGCCGGATTGGGTTGAATGTATTATGCTACCAGGTAATCACGATGCTGTAAGACCTGCTGAGCCACAGCCAACTTTTGAAAAAGATATCCAGCAAGATTACAATACTACAACTTTTGTTGGCAACCCGTGTGATTTTTCTTTGCATGGTGTTAGATTACTTTCCTATCATGGTAAGTCTATCGATGACTTTGTTGCTGGTCTCAAGACGGTAACATATGCTGACCCTGTCGAAGCGATGCGGCAAATGCTTAGGAGACGCCATCTTGCCCCTCAATGGGGGGGTAAAACCCCATTATCGCCTGAGCCTGAGGATGGTTTGGTAATTAATGAGGTGCCAGATATCTTTGTCACTGGTCACGTCCATGG
>DAUW01000047.1 GCA_002505355.1 Euryarchaeota archaeon UBA229
ACATCCGCGCTGAAATCCTACGTGAGATACTTGAAGAATTTGCCATCTTCCGCGTATTTAAGCCAGTTCAATTAACCGTCAAAACCATCGGTGTCAATCAAGCAATTGACTTTGAAAGCGGCGTTGGCGTCGGCGCTGGTGCAGAAAATGCAGATGTTGAGGAAGACCAAGATTATGCCAGTTTCTTTTCTGATTTACACACACTGTCAAGAGTTGAAGATGAAGTTAGAGACAGTCTTGACTTATTCTTCGCTAGACGTAGCGATGTTGAAATGGAAGGTGCAGTGGTGACCAGCGACGATCGCGTAATCTTCGTTTCAGTAATTTACAAGCCTACCCAACGATTTGCGTTCTTTAGATTTAAGAAAACTACTGATGAGGTAGAAGTAGAATTGTATCGATATATTTCAGATCGTAACGAGGATCTCCTTGGCAGTCAAGAATTAATTGTCAAAGCGAGGAATCAAGTATCGACCTTGGCTGATCGCTCCGGCGCAGGAAGGGTTGAAAGTGCTAGTAAAAATGATGACCGAATTGTCGCCGTGGCTAAACAAGATGGTCTCGGCGGTAGAGTGTTACAAACTAATTTCATTGGTAATACACTTTCTACAGTTGAATATATGGCCAATGAAAAACGGGAAATGATCAACAAATGGGGATTTTGGGGCTTAATCGTTTTTGTCTGGATTCCGTTCATGGCTTCCGGCGTCTTGGTCGGCGCCATGTTAGGTCTGCTTTCTAGAATGCAATTTACTAGGGTTCTAGCGGCCACATTTATTGGTGGTGCAGCGGCCTCGATAACCTGGGCTTACACTGCAGAAGGAATTGTTAAGTTCATGCATCAGTACAAGTTGGAAGCTGTTATTCCTTTGATGATTATCGTTTTTGTTGGAGCTGCCTTCTTGCACGTTCGTTCCACCAAAGTGCGCAGACAGACTGAATTATTCGAGGATACTTTGTTAGACAATTTCCACGCTGATGTTGATGCGAAATATGGTGAACTGTGAGTTGGTGAACGAATTGGACTCTGTCTCGCTGCTACACGGCAACGCAGATACTTGTGGTGACTTGGCAAAAATAGGCATCATTACCGTTAGTGATCGTGCGAGTCGCGGTGAGTATGAGGATGAGGGTGGTCCGGCAATTCATGACTTTCTGAGAGAGGCTATCGCCAGTCCAGTTGAGGTCCACTACAGGTGCGTGCCGGACGAATTATCACAAATCACCAATGAATTAATCCACCTATCAGACGTAATTGGTTGCTCGGTTATTGTCACTACCGGTGGTACTGGCCCGGCAGTACGTGATGTCACTCCAGAGGCAACCAGCGTCGTCTGTGACCGCATCCTCGACGGTTTCGGTGAACAGATGCGGGCGATTTCATTACAATATGTACCAACAGCCATACTCTCTCGTCAACTGGGTGGGATTAGGGGTGAATCACTGATATTCAATCTACCAGGACGACCAAAAGCAATCCGCGAAACTATTGACTCAATTTGGCAAGCTGTACCATATTGCGTTGATTTGTTAAATGGTCCATACATAGACATGGTCGATGCCGTTTGTACTGCGTTTAGACCTAAGGGCGCCAGTCGTCGCTGAATAACCTCAAAGTTCATTCATTGACTTGCCTTGCACAAGAGTGGTTACGATGACTGAAACCGGTAATATACTCGTCAGCGGCGCGACATTGCTGCTACCAAACGCAACAAAACCTGGTGATTTGAGGATCAAGCAGGGAGTTATTGCAGAAATTGCTGATGCAGGAACGCTGGATAGCCACGATAACGAGCTATACGTTGACGGAACTGGCTTGCATCTACTGCCTGGATGTATCGACCCACAGGTTCACTTTCGAGACCCTGGTCAGCCTGACAAAGAGGATTTGGGTAGTGGGTCGGCTGCAGCAGTAAGTGGTGGAGTTACCTCATTTTTGGATATGCCAAATAACGTACCGTCAATAACCACTTTGGAAGGTATGCAAAGCAAACTGGACACTGCAGCAAAAAATTGCGTCAATAACTACGGCTTTTTTATCGGTGCAACTGAGGATAATGTGTCTGATTTACAAGAGGCTGTCGGGACTAGAGAAAATCCAATTGCCATACCCGGAATCTGCGGAATCAAAATTTTCATGGGCGTCTCAACCGGTACCCTGCTTGTCTCTGATAAGACCGCACTCGAGAAGATTTTCACTGAAACTGCAGGATTGATTGCGGTTCACGCTGAAGATGAAGATCGAATGGAAGAGCGAAGAAAGCTGATTGAAGGACGTACAGATGTTGCTGCTCACGCGTTTTATCGCGATGACATAACGGCTCTCCTGGCAACAAAACTATCAGTTGAACTAGCCCATAAAACCGGGCACAGACTACACATATTGCACCTTACCTCAGGTATTGAAGCAGACTACCTAAGTGACCATTGTGCTCTGCCATCCAAAACCTCCGGCCATCCAATCATTACTACAGAAGTCCTTCCCCAGCACTTAACCTTCGACGAAACCGATGTCGATGAACAGGGTGTGAGGCTGCAGATGAACCCGCCAATAAGGTACTCTCAAGATCGCGAAATATTGTGGAGAAGATTGGTTGATGGTACCATACAGTGTATCGCAACCGATCATGCGCCTCACACTCTTGAGGCTAAATCAAAAGGTTTTCCTGAGGCGCCAAGCGGAATGCCCGGAGTTGAAACTTCGCTTCCAGTGATGCTGAACTATGTCAATGAAGGTAAGTGCTCATTGGAGGATGTTGTCAAATGGATGTCAACAAATGTCGCTGACTGTTACCAGATGATTGGTAAAGGCAAACTCGAGGTTGGATATGATGGCGACATAGTACTGGTTGACCTAAAACATCAGGCGTTAGTTGAAGATAAAAATTCGTGGACCAGAGTGGGCTGGAATCCCTTCAGAGGGCGAGAGTTAACCGGTTGGCCTGTACTCACTGTTGTCGAGGGTGTTCCAGTGTTTGAAAGAACCCAAGAAACCGGGCAAAAAGGCAGAATCTTGGTTGAACCGGGTGCGGTCGGCAAACCACTACTGATGGAACCGTGGAAATAGCCTTAATACTCAATAAAACCGTGAAATGTGAAATAATGATAAATACCCAAGCAGGGCATTTTCCGCTAAGGAGACATAACTATGAGTAGTTTAGAGGATACCTTTGGCAGCGGCTATCAGCAGATAATAATTGGATTTGTAGTGTTCATTTTAGGAGCATTTTGGGGGGGAATTGAAGCAGATGGTAATATGACTGCGGCTGATGTCTACTGGCCAGCGTTAACAATGCTAGCCGGAGCAATGATTACCCTGTTGGGCATTTCCTTTGGGTCTGACCATGAGGATGATAGGACCAATGATTTGATGGATGCTATTGAAGATTTAACTGCTAGACTTGATAAGTTGGTTGCCATAACAACTGGAAAAGATTCCGAGGAATAACATCAGAGGTTGTAAAGTTCACCATACTTTCTTTCTACGTAGTTGATAAACGGCGTAGGGGTTGGTGGTTTCCCTGTAGCAGATTGAATTAATTCGCTAGGGGATAGTTTACTACCTTGCTGATGAATGTTAGCACGTAACCAGTCCAGCATTGGCTGCCATTCTCCGCTTTCGACTATGGTATCGATATCGCCCAACTCCTCACCCATTGCGTCTAGTAACTGTGCGGCGTATAAGTTGCCGAGAGTGTAGGTAGGGAAATAACCGAATGCTGCCATTGACCAATGGATGTCCTGCAAGCAACCTAGCCTATCCTCCGGCACCTCAATACCAAACCACTCGGCAAACATTTCATTCCAAGTGTTTGGAATATCATCAACTGACAAACCGTCATTGAAAATTTTCTTTTCGAGTTCATATCTCAGCATAATGTGCAAATTATAAGTCACCTCATCAGCCTCAACACGGATGAAACCCGGCTCAACACAATTAGCAATCTTGTTCAATTCATCCGGGGTCCAATCGGGAGAGTCTGGGAAGTACTCCTTGAACCAGGGCAGCACTACCTTCCAAAAGGCTGGGGTTCTACCAACCTGATTTTCCCAAAACCTACTTTGTGATTCATGGACACCCAATGATACTGCATCCCCTCTTGGAGTGAATGAATGATTAGCATCTAAGCCCTGTTCGTATAGTGCATGTCCGGTTTCATGCATTACCGCATAAAGGCAAGAAAACGGGTCTTTCTCATCGAATCTTGTAGTAAATCTGGTATCACCAGGCCACAAGCCTGCGGAAAAGGGGTGAGTTGATGCATCCATTCTTCCCGCTTCAAAATCAAATCCCGTGGCAGCAGAAACCAATTTACAAAATTCCGTTTGAGCATCGACTGGGAAAGTCATCTCCGATGGCAGCGTAGGATCGGGGGTGATTTTTTTCGCTGCCATAATTTGTTGCAATAATGGCACTAACTTGCTTTTGAGACCAGCGAACAATGGGTCATAATCACTTACCTTCATGCCAAATTCATACTCGTCCAGTAAGACATCGTAACGAGTGTCCTCGACACCATAGTAATCGATTTTTTGGTTAGTCATGGTGATAAGTTTAGCGAGGTGTGGTTTAAATTTGGTAAAGTCAGATTCAGCCCGAGCTTCTTGCCACGCAACCAAAGCCTTTGATCTTGCCAGTGCGAATTCAGCAACAAATTCCGAAGGCAACTTTACTGCTTTATCATAGCGTCTTCGTACCTCTCTAACATTGGCACGCTGATCGGGATTAAGGGTCTCGTCTGATTCCAATTGCGCAATCAAATTAGCCAGTTCAATATCAGTAATCCGTCCATGTTGTTCCTTAGCTAACCAAGACATTATTTCAGACCTAGCTTCGCTACCCTTAGCCGGCATGATAGTTTCTTGATCCCAGCCTAGGTGTCCTTGTATTGCACCAATTTTGTGGATGTCTTTTACACGTTCGATAAACAAATCGTAACTCGCCATGAAGGGCTGAATTATTGCCCCCTCAATAAGGTAACCTCCACCCTATTTTCTGACTTTGTAGCACACACATTCAAGACCTTGACAGTTATGCACCTAATCATGGCGAAGAAGTCCAAAGAAAAGTCTGAGGAACTTCGCCAAAATCCCGACGACGACCTTGATGATGTAGTTGATTCTGTTATAGGAGTTGAGGAAAAGGTAAATTCGGGTCAAGAAACTATTGACAGTGAAACATCGTTAGAAGAATTGCTTGCCGGGTCGGCAAAAATGGTGGTCGAAACTTGCATGGACATAAGACGAGGTGAAAATGTGCTGATTGTATGTGATCCGACCACTGGAGATATCGGGCAGGCTCTTCACGAAGCGACGATTAAAAAATCAGAGCGAGTCTTGCTCATAGTTATGCCCAAAGCCAAACATCATGGTGAAGAGCCACCCACTCCAGTAGCGAATTTAATGCGTCAACAGCAGGTAGTCATTGCGCCAACAAAATACTCGCTCACGCATACCAGAGCCGTTAGGCAAGCGGTGCGCGACGGTGCCAGAGTAGCAACAATGCCCGGCATTACCAACGACATGTTCACCCACGGTGGGATGGCTGCTGACTTCAACAGCATAAAGAAACGAATCAGCAACCTTGGGCCTTACTTCCGGCGTCGCAGAATTGTTAACGTTAAGTCCGCCGAGGGAACAGATATTACCTTTGAAGTGAATTGGCGCGATTGGAAGCTAGACGACAATGGAATTTGTAATAGGCCAAGGATGTTGACTAATCTGCCCGCTGGAAAGGCGTTTATCATGCCACGCGAGGGAACTATGAACGGAGTCTTGATAATCGATGGTTCATGGGATTCAACCTTACTTGAAGAAAATATAGAACTGCAAATTGAAGACGGCATGGTAGTGGATGTCAAAGGTGGTCAAATCGCAGCAAATATACGCCAAGAATTTGGTGAGGTAGCGAAAAAGCTTCGTTCGAAAGATCGGGAAAATGTGTGGACTGTGGCTGAATTTGGTTTCGGTATGAATGATCAGGCGAGAATGGGTGGCAATGTGCTGGAAGACGAGAAACGCTTGGGGACCTGCTATTTCTCCATCGGTGATAACTCGGCTCTCGGTGGCTCTGCCATAGTAGGCATACACATCCCAGGAGTATTACAGAAACCCAGCGTCTGGTTGGATGACTCACAGGTTTTACAAGATGGAGAGTTTATCCTAGATATCTAACTTAGTTCAAGTTTTGACTACCACAAACAGGGCAA
>DAUW01000060.1:0-3014 GCA_002505355.1 Euryarchaeota archaeon UBA229
GGAATTGAGATGAAAGCAGCCAATGCTATGCTAGTCAAGGTCAATCAGGTTGGAACCGTAACCGAGACCTTGGAATCAATGGATTTAGCCTCATCGAATGGCTTCAATAACGTAATTTCACACCGCAGCGGCGAGACTGAGGATGTCACGATTGCGGATTTAGCAGTAGGGACTAGAGCTGGCCAAATCAAGACGGGTGCACCAGCGCGCTCAGACCGCGTAGCAAAGTACAATCAGTTACTCAGAATTGCCGAGGATGTCAAAGAATACCGCTCGCCGTTTTGACCGACCAACGTTTCGAAATCAGTAACTAAGCAAGTCTAGTTGCAGTATCAATAAGTGGCTCATCTACCTGGGCTAGACCACGAATGTAGCGAGCGATGGTGTGTTGTGAATTTGCTAAATCATCAAGGTCGCCGACCCACTCCAATTCAGTGTTGAAATCACCACCGTCCTGTAACGGTTCAAAGGCTTGCCACACAGAACATCCACTACCGTCTTCGTCACTAATTTGCCTAAACCACGGATAATCTTGCACTTGTGGGCTTCTCTGCATGTCGTTGCGAGTGATATATTCAACAATGCAATCCTGCTTAACGTGTTTAATGTCATTTAATTCTAACATTTCAGCCAGTTCATCACTTTCGGCGCCCCTTTGCAACCAAATTAGTGGCATATGTTCAGAACCATATCTGACAATCATGCTCATCACGGCTGCCTGAGCACGTGCCGGTGCAAGAAACATCACGACAATTTCTGGCTCAATGCCCGGTTCGATTTCCGGTCTAATTACTCGGCCTAAGATGCTGTTACCAGCATCTCGTGGATGGATTGGCACAAGTCGCCAGCCTCGGCCGTCGAGATCGTGAATCGCCCTGTGGGCGGGGCGCTCAGCATTTAGTCCGGCGCCAAGGATATGAATGGATCGAGCTTGACTGATCTCCTCATCAATCCAATCCGTCCGTCCTTCTGACATGAACAATAATTGCAACAAGCAGGTTATCAATCCATGTTTTGTTAGAGGCTATTCAACCATGAGCGTAGACGGCTTACCCCTTCTTCGATATTTGCCATAGATGTGGCATATGAGATTCTAACAAAACCATCACCACCTTGCATTAATGAGCCCGGGATTAGCTGCACTTTTGCTTCCTCAAGAGCACGATTGGCAAATTCAATATCGGTCATGCCAGTTCCTGTTATGTCACACAACGCATAAAATGCCCCCTCAGGTTTTGGCACGCTTACGCCTGGTAAATCATCGAGCAATTGATAGATTACATCCCGCCTGTGCTTGAAAGAATCTGCCATCATTTGGGTCTCTTCGTCAAGTGATAACGCAGTTATCGCAGCCGGCATCAAAAATGTTGCAACATGGGTTGCTGCGCTAGCATTAATTTTCTTGACTGCATTAGCAACCTTTGTAGTACAACCAATCCAACCGAGTCGCCAACCTGTCATTGCCCAACCTTTGGACCACCCACCAATGGTCAGCGTTCGCTCACTGCCGCCGGGGAATTTTGTTGGCGAGGTATAGCCATAATCGGCCCAAACCAGTGTTGCGTAAATCATATCGTCAATGATCCACAAGTCATGTTTTACCGCCATCTGAACTAATCTTTCCACTTCTTTAGGATGATATACTGCTCCGGTGGGATTGTTCGGTGAATTCAGCATTATCGCCTTCGTTTTTGGAGTAATGGCCGCTTCTAGTGCTGCAAAATCAGGATGGTAGTCATCACGCTTGACGGGAACATGAACGGGGACTGCGCCGATTAATTTCAGCATTCCATCATATGAAGGCCATGCCGGAGCGAGCAGTAATACCTCATCCCCCGGGTCGAGCGTTGCCATCATAGCATAGAGGACAGCTTGTTTACAGCCTGGAGCGACTACAATGTTATTTGGGTCAATATCGATGTCATGACGTGTTAGGTGCTCGCTAACTGCCTGACATAGCTCTGGTGACCCTTGGGTTCTAGTGTATGCGGTCTCACCCCTGTCGAGTGAGGCTTTTGCAGACTCAACGATTTTTGTTGGGGTGTCAAAATCTGGTTGTCCAACTGTGAACCGAATCACTTCTGGTCCGGGTGGCGACAGGAAGGACGCAAAGCCTGTGCCAACCTTGTCGATATTGACGTTTAGCTTTGGCATAGTAGCACCCAATTATTGGTAGGCTGAGCACTCCTCGCTATTGATTATTTGTACTAAATTAGCAGTAATATGGAGCACGGACTGGGATTTGAACCCAGGTAAGAGGATTTGCAATCCCCGACGTAGCCGCTCCGACATCCGTGCAGTAATCGAGCGGATTAGCAAGTAATATTTCAACGCGTCTTATCATGAACTAGATTTCTTTAAGACATAACCAGCGACCACGGTAATTAATCATAGGTGAGCGACATGCTATCAATTTCTTTGCCCGGCACGACCCCTTCACAGGATTATTATGACTGTCGCTATGCAGTATTACGGCAACCGTTGGGGTTCGACCGGGGAGCAGAGTTGCTCGAGGACGATAACCAGGCGATACATGCTTGGGTACGATTGGACGGCAAGGTGGTTGCAGTTGGTCGCGCACATCTTATTCCCTCAGGGACTGATGGGTCGGGGACCGATCACAAAGGCCCAGGAGCGGCGAAAATCCCGGGATTTGGTCCGCTAACTGATGGCGATAATCACCCGGCAATCCAAATAAGACAAATGGGTACAATCGATCAATATCGTCGCCGCGGGCTTGCCGCAAAGGTATTAATCGCTCTCGAGCAGGCCGCTAAGGAGCATTTACATGCCAATCTTGGCCTATTGCAAGCTAGAGAGCATGCAATTCCGTTCTACCTCTCTCAGGGTTGGCACATTATTGATGAACCGTATGAGATATCTGGTATTGGCCCACACAGGTCCATGATGAAACGACTTTGATGTCGTGTAAGTGCATTTTATCGCGCTATTGATATACCCGGTGACGATTCCAAATGCTAGAGGGAACACTGGGTTCCCTAAGACCGACCCGT
>DAUW01000060.1:3420-3545 GCA_002505355.1 Euryarchaeota archaeon UBA229
CCAATCAGCGTCAGCAATAGTCCACTTCTGCAATTCATATTGGACAAATACAACCGTTTCATCGCATCAATCCCATATCCTGGCCCAGAAATTATCTGCTCCAAGAATGGAAAGAGAGAACAGCG
>DAUW01000072.1 GCA_002505355.1 Euryarchaeota archaeon UBA229
GCTGATTGACGTAAAGTAGAACCTTTTTCGTGAGCATTTTTGGCTATCTTGGCGGCTTTGTCATAGCCTATATGATTGTTAAGTGCGGTAACTAACATCAGTGAGTTCTCTAGATGGTGGTTGATATTGTTGTTTACCGGTTCTAAACCCTCCACGCAGTTCACTCGCATTGAATGACAAGCGTCTGTTAGTAAGCGAGCGGAGTGCAGCAAATTATGAATCATCATTGGCTTATACACATTCAACTCAAAATTTCCCTGTGACCCCCCAACCGTTATTGCGGTATGATTGCCCATGACCTGACAGCATACCATCGTCATCGCCTCGGCCTGAGTTGGATTGACTTTACCAGGCATAATCGACGAGCCCGGTTCATTAGCCGGTAAAGCCAATTCTCCAAGTCCGCACCGTGGGCCAGAACCTAACCAGCGAATATCGTTCGCTATTTTCATCAAACTTACTGCCAAAGTATTCAGTGCACCGCTTGCCGCTACAACGGCATCGTGCGCCGCAAGCTGAGCGAACTTATTTTCTGCACTGACAAACGTCAAACCGGTAATGTTAGCGATTTCATCGGCGACCATTTGGGCAAATAGTGGGTGTGAATTTAGTCCCGTTCCAACAGCAGTCCCACCAAGGGCTAATTCAAACAAATCATCAAGCGCAAAATCAATCCTGCGTAAATCTGCATCCAATTGCGCAACCCAACCAGAAACCTCCTGCCCAAGCGTTAATGGCACTGCGTCCATAAGATGAGTTCGGCCAATTTTTACAATGTCTGCCCATTGATTTGCCTTATTGTGTAAAGCATTTCTCAACTCTCTGACACTAGGCAACAAATCATGAACAAAAGCTTCCGCTGACGAAATGTGCATTGCGGTGGGGAATGTATCGTTTGAAGATTGTGCGCGATTGACATGGTCGTTTGGGTGTACAGGTGTTTTCGAACCCAACTCGCCGCCGGCAATTTCAATGGCTCGATTGGCGATAACTTCGTTGGTATTCATGTTTGATTGAGTACCGCTGCCGGTTTGCCAAACTCTTAATGGGAAATGCTCATCTAAATCACCATCAATGACTTCTTGTGCTGCCTGGATAATCAGTTGCCCAACCTCTGGATCAAGTTGGTTAAGTGCTACGTTGGTTTTCGCAGCTGCTTGTTTGAGGATTCCAAATGCCCGAATTACTCCTCTAGGCATCGTATCCAGACCAATATCGAAGTTGATCATCGAGCGCGCAGTCTGACACCCATAATAGCGATCGTTAGCAACCTCTAAGTCGCCCATAGTATCTGATTCAATCCTTACCCCTGAATCGCTTATGAGTGCCGGCTTTACTGCTTTTGTCGGGTTAACGGTAGGTTTCGGGTTTAACCCCATGTCAATCATTCGAGCAATCGTTGCACTTCTACCGGCCTTGCCTTTTCCTACTTTACGATCTAGCCGTGCAGCTAGTTCCTCTGGTATGCTGATACTTATAATACGCCTATCGCCGACTCTATGCTTTGCCATAGTATAGCGTTAATAATTAATTATTAAATAATATCTATGTCTCGATCTCAGGCCCGATTCCGACCTGTACAGTCCCACTTTTCCATGAGCCTCGATACATTAACCGAGTTTGGAACGGCATGACAAAATCCCCGGTTGATGTTACCGCAATCAGGCCGCCACGCCCACCGAGCGGTGCCACTGCGTCCAAGATGGTGTTTGCTGAGGTTGGTAAGTCGTTGGTTTGTTGATAATCCATGGCTAGGCGATGTGCGGCACAGGTTCTAATGTAGGCTTCACCAACGCCAGTACAGGATACTGCAATCAAATCATCAGACCAGGTTCCTGCTCCGATAATCGGCGTATCGCCTATTCGTCCGCGTGGTTTTCCCGTCATACCTCCCGTCGACGTTGCGGCAGCAAGATTTCCGTTATTATCAACTGCTACTGCACCGACAGTCCCCATTCCTTCGTCTGAAAATTCGGTTGTAACTCTACCCTCTAAATCATGATCAAGAAGAGAATCGTCCTCATCCGTAGCACCTGGATTTGATTTACTCGATTTCCATTGTTGCCATTGGCTCTTGCGCAACTCTGTAATCAGCCAATCTTGAGACACCTCTTGGAGGCCATTGTTGAGACCAAAATCATCGGCTGCAGAACTATTCAACATCACTGGCCAGCCCTGTTTGAGGACTAGGTTGGCGGCTCTTATCGGGTGTCGGAGTTTGGTAACATTTACCACTGAGCCTGCAGCTAAGTCAGCTCCGCGCATGACTGAGGCGTCCATCGTTATTGATCCGTCCTCACCAATAACAGACCCTTGGCCGGCATTGAATAGCGGTTCATCCTCGAGCATCTCGACAGCAGTTGTGACGGCCTCTAAGCAATCAATCTCTCCTGATTCTAACTTGTTCCCAACAATTTGCAGCACCTGCTTCATACAGGCGATTCTTGCAGGATCTAAAGGCGTTTTACCCAGCCAAGGGCCGTCCCCACCGGCGCCGCCGTGAATAACCAATGTCGCCATGTGTCACTAAACTACGGTACAACTGATAATTTGTTGTGGCTCAGCAGGTCTGTCACCGGGTAACTTACGGCAATTCTCGATAGCCGTGACAACATCCATCCCTTCGACAACCTCCCCAAATACTGCGTGATTGCCATTCAACCACGGTGTCGCAACGGTGGTGAGAAAGAATTGTGATCCGCCAGTATTTCTACCCGCATTAGCCATTGATAATATTCCGGGACGGTCATGTTGCATTGCTAATGCCGACGCCTCACAGGGTATTTGCCATCCAGGCCCTCCTGTTCCTGCTCGCCTCGACATTGGGTCCTTTGAGTGTGGACATCCGCCTTGAATCATGAAATTTTCAATGACTCGATGGAAATGTAGGCCATTGTAGTGGCCCATTTCTACTAACTTCACAAAATTTTCAACAGTTTTTGGTGCTTCATCGGCATATAGCTTGATCAGGATGTCTCCTGCGCTAGTCTTCATCATTACTTGCATGACTTAGCCACCAATCGGCAGGTCATGAGTATTGCCTTGCTCTCACTGCTTGAGCCACGGCCTGAAATGCTGGTCTGCGTAAGCACGTGCATAATCCGCTGGATAGCCTGCTGCAATTAATTGCTGTTCATAGGCCAACTGCTCGGGGGTAATTGAAGCATCTACAGCACCAATGCCGGCAACTGCTGCATATCCCGCATCGGCGTAGGCCTTTTCTTGCATTGCATAAGCATCACTCTTCGAGCCTCTACCTCTGACAAATAGGAGCGTCGCAATCAATAGAACGACGACAATTCCAATTATTCCAATCAAAGTGTAAGACATACCAAACAGGCCTGATTCGGATTCTGCCTCATCGGTTGAGTCTGTGGCATCATCACTTGAGTCTGCTGGATCGACTGGATCGGTAGGGTCGGTTGGATCAACGGGTATTATGTCGTCGCCGTCATCTGTGCTGTTATCTTGCGGTTCTTCGACAATTTCACAGCCTTCTGAATCGACCAGTACGCCAATTGGAGTCTCTGGACACAAATCATTCTCGTTTAACACGCCGTCGAAGTCTAAGTCTAGAATTGGACAGCCACGCCCGTCGTCGCCCGAAAAGACTCCCGCTACATCCGGGCACATGTCTCCGTTGGTCCCGGTTGGATTGTCACCGAAGCCGTCTCCATCGCTGTCATAATATTGCGTTGGATCATTTGGCAGAATATCGTTGTCGTTGGAAACTCCATCGCTGTCAAGATCAGGGCAGCCATATCGGTCAATCGTCGAGGTCCCTGGATTGTTTGGACAATCGTCGATAATTCCGTCGCCTGCATCGGTAGAGTTGAAGGTGTCTCGGTCGACATCGTTAGCCCACAATTCTTCTTCGTTCTGAATATAGAATGGTTCGGAGAAATGAACATTATTCGACTCATTCTCTTCCGGCAAATCGTCGTTGGTGTCAAGTATTATCTTACAGCGATAGTCGCCTGAGGTAGTTTCTGTGGGGATGTTAAAGAAAGCAAAACCATTGTCAACAGATGATGCATTGTATGACATCGCATTGGTAACGCCTGGGTTCTCAGATGCTGTTTCTGATGAATACATTGTGTTGACTGATTCGTTGTCACTATTGACCAACTCTATCATGAAAACGAATGTTTGTCCGTAGCCAGGCCCACGCATGTTGCTAATCGTCCACTGAATAGTTATTTCTTCATCAGTAAATGTTTCACTAGTCGGGCAGCTCAAACTCTCAGTAACAACGTCAGGTAGAGCCGCTGCAACTTCAATAATATCGACATCATAATCTCCTTGTCCACCATTTGAGTCGACTGTCAAGGTGAACGAGGTCGCTTGGCCTTCATACTCCATATTGTCTAATGAACTAAACAGCAATCCGTAACTTTGGTTGTCAACTGTTGCTACCAAATCACCGACTGCGTTGGTAAGCGTTGCTGTAAATGGTTGATTTGCCGAGGCGTTGAAGTGTATTTCTGTATTCTTGTAATCCTCGATTTCAAAGTTGAACACGTCTTCGGTGTCCGAATTACTCAAACACCCTGTGCCACTTATCGATGGATTCCTTCCAAGCGGAATGCCGGACGAGGTTGCGTCTTGGCCTAATCCTAGATCGTTCTGGCTACCGCAAGTGAACGGCGGCACGTATGCTGACTGGTCCGGCTCACCAATAAGTAATCGGTAGGTTCCGCCGGGGTTGCCACCGAAACCGCCCCAGTAAGTCACGTTCACATAGTAGTCTCCAGCAATAGCCTCGTAGTCTGTACCTTCGAGAGTTACTGTCTCGTCAATGTTAGTGCTTCTCCAGCTTCTATCGATTGAGGTCCCGTTAGGCAAAAATAGTTCCAAATCAAAGTCTGCGCCATCTATTGGAGCAGTAACTAGGGTTATTTCTAGTGGCTGATTTGCTGAAATGCTGACTTTATACAAATCGGCCTCATCAGTCGAGTCAACGCAACCACGTACCTCGGCGTCAATATCTAAGCCAAGGTCAAGAGATGTTGCTATATCGTCGCCAACATCGGCGCCAGATGCTGCGTCATCTTGGGGCGATGCACAGGCGTTAACTCCGTTACCGACTGTCAATGAATCTGCCGCAGTTAACGTATTATCAGTCTCACTCTTCTCAGCAACCATCTCATCGCCGTCGAGAATAATGAATACGTTATATTCTCCCTGCACCAAGTTTGATGGCACTGTTGCGTTGAGGGTCAATAATTGGGTCGTATTGATTGCTAAACCTGAGGACCAAGTAATATTGCCAAGATTGTGGTCCACCCACGAATTTCCGGAATCGACGCTGAGAATAACCTCAGTCATGAAGGGGTCAACTAAATCCAGTGTACCGTCGTTGATCACGCTGATATCAAACGGCACTACATCTCCAAGATTTGCTGCCTGTGGGAAAATTACGTCATCAATTGCAAGGTTTGGAATTGGCACGCTGAAGTTGGTGTAGACATCCAGTGTGTAATTTCCATTACCTGAGAAATGAGAGATATTAACGTAATATGTGCCTGGCTGATTCTCAAACGAGGAGTCCATGGAAGTGACAAATTCATCGGCATCATTTGATGCTCCAGATGTGTCGATTATGCTACCGTTTGGTTGGTGGAGTAACAGGTCAAAATCAACGCCAGAATCCATGGATAGGGATACTGCTATGGTGTGGTTTTCTGGTACATCAAAAGCAAATACATCGCCGCCATCTGATGAGTCTAAACATCCCGTGTAGGTTGCGGTAACATTGCTACCCATATTGGTTGGGGATTCTGTCCAATTTTGTGGTGCATCTTGTCCGGTGTTGGCATCATTTTGTGGGTTAAGCCAATCTAGACATGCCTCCGTGTAATTAGTCCAAATATCCAAATCATAATCGCCAATTGAGGAACCTGTTCCTTGGTTGTATGGGAATACGACAATCCAGTAGGTGCCCGGTGTGGACTCTATTGATGAACCAATACTAGTAACGGTTTCAACAGGATCGCCGTAGTATGATGTGTCAGCAGCAAAATACGAGCCGTTGTCCTCAAATGCCAATGCTAAATCATAGTCGTTTTGATAGTTTGACATTGTGACATCGATGTTGTAGTCTTGATCCATCGTGAATTCGTACCAGTCTTCGATATCAGTGGTATCTGCACAACTGGTGAACGAGGTAGTAGGATTGCTGCCGAGATCCTTGGCGGTATTTGTTGTGGCGTTACCTGCATCACCGGGCGAGCCCCCATCGTTTTGGATTGCAGGGCACGGTTGTCCGACGGCTTGCCTGATGTCTTTCCTAAGGTCATCCAGTAGTATCGGCTCTCCAAACGGGTTGGTTTGAGTCTGTTCCCCACTATCATCAACTGATGTGTAAACACTCACCAGTGGTGTTAATGCTGTTATTATGAACATAATTCCAACTAAAAATCGTAGATTACGCATGTCGCTCACGATGTAGTGTGCGCGCCGCTAAGTTATGAAACTACGGGCATACGGCTAGTTTGACAGCGATTTAGGCGATGAAGCATTGACGGCATCCGACACTCCTGCCTCATAGCGCTTGAAGTTGTTAACAAACATCTCAGCAAGGTTATCAGCAGCTTTGTGATATGACGCTTGGTCACCCCACGTTTGAATTGGTTGCAGAACTTCATTTGGTACGTTTGGACATTCAGTTGGAATTGAAAAGCCAAACCGTTCATCGATTACATAACGAACATCGTCCAAATCTCCGTCTAAGGCTGCATTCAACATCGCTCGAGTATACTTCAACTTCATGCGATTACCTACACCGTAAGGGCCACCACTCCAGCCAGTATTGATAAGCCATGCTTTAGCATTATGTTGCTCCATCTTGCTTGACAATAAATCGGCGTAGACTCCTGGATGCATGGGCATAAATGGTTCGCCGAAACATGCGGAAAAAGTGGCCTGCGGTTCCTTTACACCTATTTCTGTTCCAGCAACTTTTGCTGTGTAACCGGAGATAAAGTGATACGCAGCCTGCTCTGATGTTAACCGAGAAATTGGTGGCAACACACCGAACGCATCACAGGTCAGGAAAATGACATTTTGGGGGTGCCCACCGGTCGAGTCGGCGGTTCTGTTATCGATGAATTCGATAGGATAGGAACCACGGGTATTTTGGGTCTTTGAGATGTCTTGAAAATCTGGAATTCCTTTCTCGTCCATCACAACGTTTTCCAAGATTGAGCCAAATTTGCGAGTTGTACCAAATATTTCGGGCTCATCTTCCTCAGACAAATCGATTAATTTAGCATAGCAGCCGCCCTCAAAATTAAACACACCATTAGCCCCCCAGCCGTGCTCATCATCACCAATCAGTGCCCGTTTTGGGTCTGCCGATAAGGTGGTCTTACCAGTGCCGGACAGCCCGAAGAACACTGCAGTATTTCGACCGTTGGTATTAGCCGAGCAATGCATTGGAAGAATTCCTTTCTTTGGTAAAATTAGGTTCATCACCGAGAAAATTGATTTTTTTATTTCGCCGGCATATTTTGTGCCCCCAATCAGTACCTCTCCTGCTTGATAATTCACAATAACAAAGCATTGAGAATTTAGGCCATCTTCTTCACTTGCCTCAAAGTTAGGGGCGTGAAATACGGTGAATTCCGGCGTGTGCTTGGTAATTTGATCGGCAGATGGTCTAATGAACATATTTCTTGCAAAGGCATTGTGCCAAGCTGTCTCATTAATTACTCGAATAGGTAATGACTCTGACATATCGGCCCCACAATACAAGTCTTGAACGAATAGTTCATTCCTCTTGGCTAAGTATGCCAATACCTTGTTTCGCATGTTACTGAATGTTTCAGCATCGGTGGAAATATTCACGTCGCCCCAATTAACGTCATCTCTTGTTGTTGGTTCATCGACAATATACTTGTCATTTGGTGATCGTCCGGTACGCTCTCCGGTTTCAGTTACTAACGCTTTGTGGGCACTGTAGGCCCCCTCGCCTCGCACCACTGCCATCTCAACAAGAGTCTCAACTGGTAAATTCCAAAACAGCTTACCTTTAGCGTCTAGTCCGTGAACGGACAGGTCCTCAGGATGTGTACCCAGGACCTCGGCCATATCAAATCGTGGTGAAGGCTGTCTTTGTCCTTTTCGTTTGATAGTGTTGAGTAAACGAATTTTTTCCTACCGGTTTTTTGCATAAAAAAGCAGGCAAAGCACGTCCATTAGAGCGAGGGTTGAAGACATATACTCAGCGTACCAGTCATATGTCTGAGAAGTCGGGTGGCCACAAAGAGCCTGCCTCGACGGAAAATTCACGTGATGAAATCCTCCGGAAACGTTCATTCTCTAGAGCGCGCGGAATCGATATATCATCTTTCATGGTAGATACAGAAGATTCTGAGGCTGATCCTGCAGAGGATGTCCAAGAGGCATTAGTCGAACAGGACATTGCAATGGGCCAAATTGCTGAAATATTTTCCAAAGGCGGGGAGGATGGTAAACTCCCGGGCGCCGTACAAAAAGATGGTACTGTAAGCACTCCACCTGACATGGATAGCGTTACTGATTTGGCAGTTTATGGTGAAAAACGACTTGGTTTTGGATTACTAATTGCAATGGTCCTTTCATGGTCGCTGATTGGAACCATAGTCGGTACCGTTTTGCAGCCTGTGTATGGGGCGATTGGACTTAGCGTCATGGCAATTGTTGGACTCTACTTGGGCGAAAGATGGATTCCAAACCCGAATATGAGAATCCTCGGAGTCACCTGGGTGATAATATCGATGAAATTAATCTACGGATTAGTTCTTGATTTATGGCACTGGGGGTGGCTTGATGGAGTTTCATTTGCTGATGAAAATAACCTTTTAGGAGCTTTATTATTAGTCGGTGTCGGGCTAAACATAGCTGTTGCCCAGCGTCATGATGAAGACGCAATTGCTGCTCAAGCAACTCTTATCTTACTAGTTGTAGGCAGTGCTGCAGGTGCTCTATACGGCGAAATTGGTGTTGCACTGATGATTGGGCTTGGCACAGTTCTGCTTCATGGTCTAGCCATCATTCGCAGTTCTGGAAACCTTGCTAGCATGGGAATTGCCGTATCATATCTGTGGGTAGGAGTCCACGCGATATCGAATAATTGGGATTTCTTTGGGCTAACAATTTTACCTTTCGAGGATGAATTGCTATTATTCCTACTGATGGTATGTGTTACTGCAACCAACTCAACCATGGCAGCAAAGTTCGTCAATAATGACAACTGGTTCTCTGATGCATTCAAAGCATTAGGACTGGGCAAGCCCGGATTGTGGTCTGTATCAGTTGGTCTCGGTATGATCGGTGCGCTACTAGCAGTAGCAGCTAATCGTCTGGAAACTGGATATGCTCTTGCACAGTTGGTCCTGCTATTGACTGCATTTAGTGCATCATACCTAGTGGTAAGAGGAGTTGAATGGCCTAAACTACTACCAATGATTGTTTTACCTGCACCATTTCTGTTATTTGCATTGGCCATTTTCGAGAGTGGTATCATTGAGTTATCCCTACCATTTGGACTGCGTCCATACAGCATTTATGCAGCGATTACTGCAATATTAACATCAGGTGCACTATTGCGCAATCAAACCGCAGTTTCAGATCATGTAATTTGGTCGGGGGGTTTGGTAATAGTAGTCCTGCTGACTCTACTAATTCCAGCAAATGATGGTAGCACAGGTGCGCGGACTTTACTAGTGAGCCAAGGTATCGTTTGGGTCGGATTAGCTCAGTTATCAATGCATAGGGATTCTCCATCAATCGCAGGAACTGCAGTGGTTGGCCCGTGGTTGTGGTTGCTATTTTTCGCCACTGATGTTGAAAATCGTCTTGTGTCCGCTGACTATGTACCAATTTTAATAGAACAATATGACCTTGCAGCATGGATGTTGATTTTGTTGTCGCAGCAGATATGGGTAAATATCAAGCATGGAGAAACCGGATTCAACCTTGCAGCAAGACTTGGCGGAATGTCTGAACTAGGTGCTCGGCTCAGAGATTCGGCGATTCTGCAATTATGGAACCTAAGCTTCCTTTTGGCGTTGTTCGTAACGTGGTCGGTCACGAGACCCGGCGCACTTCCAGCGATAGGTCTGTTTGGGGTTTTGACTCTGCTAATGATCAGTCATGCAGGTATGGTTCTTTTGGATAAACACAGAGGTCGGCCTAGAACGCTAATGACCGTTTGGGGTATTGCGGTAATCGCCCTATCATGGACTTATGGACAACAAGCAATTTGGGCGATTGCCTTAGTTATTACATGCGCAATTTTGCTTATCTCATCGGATAAGATGAAGCGTTTGGGAATGAGTGATGAATTATTAAAGAAATCAGAAGCGATGCCGGGTCAATTGCTGACTTTAATGATGTTTTTATTGTCGGGATTTTTCATTATTATTGCGTTAGAACCACTCAACATGATGCAGTTAGATGGTAGTTCAATACTGCCAGATGATACGTTCAACCTCTACTGTTTAACCGCAATAACGTTAGTTGCGTTGGTGTTGTACCTCAGAAGAGCCGCAACCGTTGAAAAACTGCTACCACCAGCGATTGCGGCAGTTGGTCTACTCGCCATCATGGCGATTACCGCCCAAGTAAAAGATTCTGCAATAGTACTGCTTGTTACGATTTTAGCGTTTATTGGTGCTGGAGCTTATCTTGCAATACAGGGCGAATTCCGCAGTGAAATGCGTTCCATTGCTATGAAAGAGGAAAGACTATTGAGAATTGAAGAAAAACAGTCTAGACTGAAGAAATTTGTTGATGCGCAAGTAGTCGACAAGGGAGAATCTGTTTCCATCCTAGAAGGTCAAGACAACAAGGCGAAGTTGAAGATGATTGATGTCGAGATGCTTGAACTGGCCGAAAAACAACGAAAGCGTGCAAAACGCGCTGGAACGGGTGGCGAATATGACCTCGAAATAGGTGACATACACCACAAGCCAGTGATTGTTATTGCATTTCTAATCACGACGATTTTGGCCTCAACCTACCTCTCTTTCACCACGTCATTATCGTACATTGTTTTGGCATTTTGTGTTGTTGTCTCAATTTTATTCATTGCCCTGGCAAGGATTAGAGCCAATGATATCGGCCTGAGATTACCTGATGTCGCCGGCATTGAACTGCCAATTGCAATATCGATGGTTGGTTTGGTAATTGTGCACCTTGCTGGGCGCGTTTCGGATTCAGTTGTTGGACTGGATGATGCTAAGCATTTGGCGGTAATAACCGCCGGGCTGTGTGTTTTGGCAAGCATCGGACTAATTGGAAGAAATGATCTCGGTTTGCGAATTCCCAATGCGGTTGAGGGTGTTGTCTATCTATTGGTGATTGACCGAGTGCTGGCTTTGATAATCGGCGGTGAAGTCCCAGTAATGTATCAAATAGACCCGTTCGATGGTAGCTTAATCGATTGGACCTTACCATTATTATTTATCGAAGGGGTTCTGATTGGTTGCGTTGTTGCGTATGATTGGGTCGAGAAGCAGCGGTTAATGCGCGGGCTTGAAGATCATCGAGGGGCGGTTGGGCGCGCTGCATGGGTTACTTTTGCCAGCCTCACATCGATTGGTTTTGCAGGTATCTTGGTAATCTTGTTCGTCTTACGCCGGAGTTGGTATTGGACCCAGCCAGCTGCTGTCATGGTGTCCTGGCTATTGGCGCCAATCACTTTGTCTGGGCTGATGTTTTGGTCTATGGAGCCGGTTGGCCTGTCTCCTGTTGATCTACACATTACGGCAACAATTGCTGGTGTCATTTCTATTTGTTTCGTAATTTGGTCAGTTATCAGTGATTCGGGAATATGGCTTGCTAGTGGATTATGGTCAATCCACCTGTTATTGATTCCTGCTGGATTTGGCTGGCAGAGTCTTGCTGTAGTAGCGATACTACTGATAATTTGCTCTACTACTGCATGGGTTAGTGGCATCCTTGTGATGCGCAAATCTTGGCGCGTGTTTGGTGCATTAGATATGGTTCTCGCTTGGATCGTTGCTATGATTATGTTCAGTACTGGCGCAGGTATTGAGACAATGCTAAGCATATTGGTTGCTTCTTCCATCCTTCTAGGTATTGTAACCTATCTCAACCAGACATATGAGAAAGACATTGTCAACGGGTAGTCATCTGCTCTTCAAGAATTTTACATACAGCGTCAACACTAGATTTAACCCCTGAAATATCACTGCCTAATGCTAATCTAGCAGACACTGAAATTTTTTCCTGAGTCCCGCTATTTCTCACGCCCAGTGATAACTTAAAACCGGAAATTTGGCAGGTTATGAGCATTAAATTTGATTCACCGGGAATCCCTCCTCTAAGCCAACCATCGATCGTAAAAACCTCTGATAACGTTGCATGGAAGGTGCGCTCAATAAGGTCTGATAACTGATTTTTGCCGTCCCATTTGCTCCTATCAACATTTGACACTGATTGACGACATTTCCATCCGCGCTGCATTTTTGCAGCGGGTTGGGATTTAGTTGTTGACAGCAAGTATGCGACTAAGGTCATTGCGCCATCTCCAACTAATGACCAGCAGCCTGTCAATTTAGGATGTGGGGATGCTAGTACTACGTGGCCGGAGTCCTCAACTCCAACTAATTTGGGGAATGATTGATCTCTAAGATAATCATTGAATTGGTTATTGGATAACTTAGCCGCTAACCAGCGGTCTCCGACCGCAGTTTCGCTAACCTTTACCGGCATCGCGAATCTCTCCAATCCCGTTGTCAATGATAAATCAGATTCAATACTCGCAGCTAAATGACATTCGTGACCAGAATTGGTCAAGCAATTTACCAAGGTGTCCGCAATCTCATCACCATCGATTACTTGGAAGCCTGTCGAAGTAGATTCAATCAACAAGCAGCGATCACCATCGCCATCTAACGCAGCACCAACTATTGTTCCGGCTGGACAATTTGGCAGCCGACGAATTAATTCGTGAGATGAGGCATTTGCTTCGGCAAAAGTCCATTCTTGGGTTGGTGAAAGGTCACCAGCACCGCAATTCTTGTTTAGTGCAGGTGCACTATTGCTAATTTCGGTTGCGGACAGGCCCTGCTGTGTGAGCCATGCTGCTAACCACGATTTGCCGCTTCCTTGAGATGAATCGATAAGGAGTGGTTGATGAAAATTCTTCACCGCAGATAAGGAGGTCCCAATCAATTTAGCAAGACCCTGATAGCGCTGATTCAGCCACTTTGAGTGATTGATAGAACTCCAATCAACGGCTTTCTCAGTACTGTATGGAATGGCTAACTTTAATTGTTCAATATCATCAACTTCACGGTCTTCTTGACTCAATGAAATCGCATTATTTGATAGTTCAGTCTCAAGTTTTGGTAAGGTTTTAAATCCGAACTTTGTAAAAATCTTCAACCCTGAGTCGTCTATCGGGTTGTGGCTTGCTGTAATCATGCAGCCGAACTCTGCACCCTTCGATAGTGTCGCAAAATGTAGCCCTGGTGTAGCGCAGACGCCAATATGATGCACCTCGAAGCCAGCAATGTTTAATCCAATAGTTAGGTGTTGAGCTAGAATAGGGTTAGCAGGACGGTTGTCCCAACCAATCACAACAATCGCATTCCCTGCTACTTCACATGAATGGCCAAGCGCCTCACCAATTAACCGATAAATAGGTGGAGATATTTCTCGCTGAGAAATCAGCCTGTCGATTGCTGCTGCTTCATCAGCGACACCAAGGTTTACTTTGCCCCTAATGCCATCGGTGCCGAACAAATTGATGGTCATTCAATCACCTATGCATCGATGAATTATCATGAACTCCAGTAACGGTTACGTTAGGCCAAACAATACTGCCATTGCCTAATACGGTGCCAGGATTGGTTACTGCATTGCAACCCAGTTGGCAGCCCTCACCAAGAATTGCGCCGAACTTTCGCAACCCGCTTGGCACTCTAGAACCATTTATTGTAAGATATACCTCATTACCATCATTGCGTAAATTACTCAATTTGACACCGGCACCAAGGTTAACATCTCGGCCAAGGATGGAATCGCCAACATAATTGAAATGCGGCGCCTTAGCCCCAGGCAGAAGCACGGAGTGCTTAATCTCTGAACAGTGACCAACTAATGCGTCAGAGCAAATCCATGAGTTCTCCCGAACATATGCCCCGTGTCTTATAATTGCTTGACTAGCAACAAAACACGGCCCGATAAAGTGTGTAGAAGGTTCAATGATGGCACCACTCTCTATCAATACGGGCCCTTTTGACTCGTCGAAGGTAGAGCTTTCTGTGAGTTCATCTAAATCGATTAAAGCCAGCTTTGATGGCTCTAATGTTGCGATTTGTTGTTTAACAGAGAAGGGGTTACTCTCACTAAGGATTTCCCAAACGGGTTGCTGGTCGGGGAAATTTGGTATGCCTATCGATTGGTTTGCCGAGAGGCTTGGAAATAGCCACCCTGCATAGACATGTTTGGGCCATTCCATAATTAGGCCAAGGAGCAGATAGAGATGAATGTGCCGTTCATGCAGCAAGTCTGTAGAGCCTTTTACCTGTAGTGTTATCTAGTTTAAATCCGACAAGATCCGATAAGTAACGGGGGATGAAAAGCCCCACTTTCCTAGTAGTTAATCCGTGATTGCGCATTCTTCGTTCATTTGACAGGTAGTGTACTATGTCTGCTGCAGAGCAATCTGGTACTACTGCAATATATTCTATTATCTCTTCTTTTAGGCGTTCTAGCCTGGCTTCCTTCTGTGAACCTTTTCCTCGCATTTATATCAATAATACATAGTCTTGCTAACTATATAATCAGTAGACCGGGTTATCCATGGGAGCCCTAAACGATGTGCAGAATATCTTGCCAACGTTTAGACGACCCTCGGCGGAAGTAGTCACTATGAAATTCCCTTTGACCAACGTGAGCGCAGCGAACTATCTTTCCTCGGCTATCATAGCAGCCCAATTTAGTATAAATCGGCACCATTACTTGAGTAATATCAAATGCAGGACCGTTAGCCTCTGGTTCCTCACCAATGCAGGTTTCCGTCTTTCCATCCCAACTAAGTGAGTCAACTGCTGGCGGCGCCAATACTGGCTCATTTTCTACCCTAATCTCGCCTTCATTGGGCTTTACTGGGCGCCACTCACCATGCCTACCATTATTTAGCCATTGAATCATTTTCTTGATTTGTTGCAGGGTAGCAAAAGCAAGGTGGGTTTTCTCCCACCAGCCTGCTGTTCGCGCTACTGTTATGTGGTGAATACCAGGACTTATCATTCTGGAATCGAGACCATCGGCGTAAGTCCGGCAAAGTCCTTGTAATCTTACGTTTATGATTGGAATTATACCTAATTTCAATCTAGATAATTGGAATGGGTTTGCCAACTCACCGAGGAGCAGTATCGGTATCCTTTCACTTATACTAGGAGCTGATCTAGATTGTAGAAATTCAGCAAGTGAGACCCCATCGGCCTCTGCTGAGGCAAGAGATTGCTTCAGATCATCATGAGTTATTTGCTTGGTAGTGTCGTAATTGAATTTCAGTGGATACAGATTAGAATCGGTGCAAACAAATGGCTGTTGCGGAAGCGGCAGTGGCGAGTTATTTGGGGCGTATTGCCACATAGTTGTCCTCATTTTCTCCATATTTATGCCTCCGACTGTCACATTAATACCAAGCGCACACTACTCCAGAAAGGTATGCTCTTGGGAGCACTGTGGACACATCACCTTTATTGGCCTGATTGCCGGTATTCCCATGGATACTCCGCAACTCGGGCACATTATTGCTTGGGTAATGTCTTGACGGCGTTGTGATGCGTCGGGGCTGGGGTCATAGTCAAAGCGATGGCTAACTGCGCTTGGTAGATTAGTGTTGACTGACGAGATTGCGGTTGATGCGCTTGTTGTTGAATGACTTGGCAACATGCCTAATACCTGGGAACTACTCAAACCGTATTTTTTCCCAATACTTGCCGCCTGACGAGTTTGTTCTTGCCCACTGAGACTTGTCAGTAAGTCATACTCATCTGGTGAGATGATTGTCATGTCTGTCCGACATTCAATGTCTTTTAGAGAGTTTATACTGTTTGATTAAATAGGTTGAGACCAGTAAAGACGGCTAAACTATGATATATACATTGGAAGAGTTCAAGAATAATAGGGTTCGGCGGTGGGTTGAGGAACCTAGGGATGAGTAGATCTAAAATGAAAAAATCAGCGCGTAGTAAGCCTGAGGGGTTGTCTCCTAAGAAGCGTTCACGACTAGTGCGAAGTGTAACCTGTAGGGAGACGATGGTTGAGGCTAATTGGGTCTTTGGCAGTGACACTATGGCTGATGTATTGGACGATTTAACTCAGAATGATTGGGACCATGTCTTTGTCGTCAACAAAGAAGGCGTCCCCATGGGTAGAATTCATGCGGTAGATATGCTAAAGATAGTTGCCAAAAAAAATGTTGAACGATCAGTTGCTTGGATGCTTAGTATACCAGCAAAACAACTGATCAATTTGCCCCCATTAACCGTCAAATCGAGTACTCCGCTACTCAAAGCAGGTGCGCTCATGCTAACTCACAACCTAAATCAGTTAGCAGTAGTAAACGATGACGGTGTTTTGATTGGCGTGGTTGGCCATAACACGATGGCAAAGTACTTGCCAAGATTTGTCCTTTAGTTAGATTCCCCAGTATCGCTCTGACTGCGCTTGTTTCGCTTGAAGTGAGTTCTTTATTGTCGTAGCCATCCAGAGGACAACAACCCAAATAATTGGGTAAAATAGATCGGCAAGTATCTGGTCAACACTAAATTCGTAAGATTGTCCGTTCAAAACATTAGTCGATATCTGTAGGGCTGAATCAACGAACGAGTACACCACCATGCCAAAGATGCTGAGTACTATCAAACGCCCAGAGAATGACCCTCTTCTGAGTCTTAAAAACATGAATCCCGCTGTTGATGTTAGAAATGCGATAACTATCCACGCAAGAGCTGCGTGGGTCACCTCTAGCCATAACACCGACGTACTACTGTCGGCGACTAAATTGGTATACTCTTGATATCCCTCAGCGACAGCAAAAATCGCGCTAAATACCGTTGCCGTCCATAATAATGACGAAAACATTGCCGCATCTGCATTGTCCCTCATCTCTTGAATTACTCGGTTTACTGTTGTTTCAATGCCCGCGCCTTTGCTGAAGATATACAGGCCAGTAACCAACGGTAATGCACCAATAACGACGCCGCCAATTTCGGCTGGTAGCATTATGCCGAGTCCTAATATAGCCAATACCAAACCAAATGGTATCATTATTTTAGCCCGCCATTTCGGATCCTCCAAAGCCTTTACGATGTAATAATATGTCCCTTCAATTCCCTTGGATTGCTTAACGATAATCTTCTCAACGTGATCGATTCTGACCTGAGACTGGATTATTGGCAGTACTGACTCGTCTTCAGCACCATCTGTAACGAGTATTGCTTTGTCTGGTTGAAACGTAGTAACAATTTCCTCCAACTGTGCAGATATGGCTCGATCCGAACGAATCCCGACCTTTTCATCGCCAGTCAATATGGCAATTTCGACCTCATCATCATCGCCGAGAGATTCTGAGAGATTATCGTGCTGAGATAGTGCTCCGAGTATGGCATTAGTATCGCTCTCCTCAGGATCAGCAATACCTAGCTTTAGTGCAGCAGTGAGAACTTGTCTGCGACCTACAACAGGGCCTCTTATTGCTGTTTTAATCCCGAGATCATTATCCCGGTCGACAGTCAATACGAGAGTTCTAGTCATAATTACCACTTTACGCTGGACAGCCTAATAAGTTCTACAATTCAAATCCTTCGTGCAGATTATTCACTCACTTGATGGTTCTGTAGCCACTTCAGAATTTTCAGTTAATTTTGATTTTTCTTCGTCCAACGGCACATCATCCTGCCTTATTCTCGCCTCAGATTGTTGATTTCTAGCCTTCCATCGCTGTGTTGCTCGGATATATTTCAACGGATGATCCATCCATGATATATCGCATAACCGATCATCGCCCGGCAATACGGGACAATTGTGATTGATTTTCAGTTTACTACACGAGGCTGGGGTGTATGCGCCATTATAGACGTGATTTACTTGGTATGTTGTGGTAGATTCACTAAAATCTGGCGCTCCTCGAAAGAAGCCGATACACGATTCCTCCGGTAGCGCTAGCGTTGCTGAAATCGAAGCTAAAAATAATCGACCAAAGTGGTTAACGTTTACTCCGTTTGCTAAATCGGCTATTATCTTCCTCATGCATGGTGGCCAATCTGATTCTTCCGCCCCCACCAAGGTTATTGCTTCACTGGCCTTACTGGCCATGAGATTTCTTACCATACCAACTGGCTCAGCCAGCCTTAATGCGAGATTCATGTCAATATTCTGCATTTTTTGAAGTGCTTCTTGTTCAATGTGGTGTTTAATTCGCTCCCTTAGCAATCTAGCGACTTTTGCTGAAGAGGAATATTGTTGTTCATTATACAGGGTGATTTTGCCGTTGCTTATCTGGGTGTTTGCTAACCGCCACCGCGAGCCAGTTATTTTAGGACATATTTCAATAAAATCTGCCATACCGATACGCCACAAACTTCCGTCTTGGTTTTGTCGTATTTGCCTCGCATTAGTCGCACTCACTGTGCGTGAACGCTGAGATAAATCAACATCTTTGTCGATGTCAGAAATAAATGTCTTAGCGATTGCCTCCAGATTTTCACTGTCCTTTGTTAGTACTTGCTCGGCGCGTGTTGCCTCAGCCTGTGCCCATCTTGAAATCAGTCGTTCATCCTCTGAGGCAAACACGACCAATCTAGCATAATAAAATGAAAACGCTTCGATTATACGCCCTTCTTCGGTAAAAATATCGCCACCAACGAGCGCAACCCCGTCTTTTGATTCGATTGAGTCAATCAATCGAATTCTCGCCCTTGATCGGGCTTTTTCCATCCACTCTCCTTCAATTAACTCATCCAGATCGATATCATGTTCAATTGCCAAGCGCTGTATCCACTCCGTAGCTTGTGGAAGAAACGGGTATCGCGCTAAAGTCACCTCATTTTTGATGGGGGGAGTGACTTTTGGAGTCGGCATGAGGTTATCACATTCCAAGTGTCATATCAATTTCTCGATGATATTGATTCATTTGGCTCAACGTGGTGGGGGGGATGTGGGCGACGTAAAATTAAGCGATTTGATCGCTGTTCAAACCGCGGTTAGGGAACACTTTGGTTGGAACTATCATGATGATGTGATTAGTGCTAATGAAATGGGTAAAGCCATGAGTGTTGCCACCCCTTTTGGCGTGGTAAATTGGTCACCTGTCGAGCGACAAAAAACGCTAAATGAACTAAAACTAAAATTAGCATCTGCTAACAAAGTCGTCATCGTTGGTGCGTCAGCCAATGAACACGATATTGACGATTTAGATGCTGATGAATGTGTTGTAATTGCGGCAGACGGTTCAGTTGGAGCGGTGGGCGGGGTTGCGAACCTTGCCTGTGTAGTAACCGATTTTGATGGCAACCCGTATCTGGAAAAGGCGGCGGATGGCGGTACGATTTTTATTGCCCATGCCCATGGGGATAACCGTGATACATGGCAGCAGTCACTGACTAGATGGAGTAGAATGGCAAGTCCACCAAGACTGATTCTAACTCACCAAGTGACCGAATCAATTGAGGGTATGGAAAATTACGGAGGTTTTACTGATGGCGACAGAGCTGTTTGTTTAGCCCTTGCTTTAGGAGTCGGACTCGACAGAATCTCGTTGGTTGGATTCTCCACTACAGTAATCGGCAAATGGTCTGGCCAGACCGAGCCGGTACAGAAGTTTGAGAAATTAAAATGGATGCTGAAAATATTACAAGTTCTTGGCTTAGGCGACCAGGTATCAACTAACGCTTCCTTAGAGCATTAAGTCGATCTCGCATTGTTTGGTAGTGTTCATCTACCGCTTCGTCAACTTGGGTAGAGTTAATTCTTCGATTGAACATTGCTTCCTCCCAGACATATATCTCGCCTAATTCATCACCCACAACAATCCTGTTATTATTTGAAACAAGGGCGTTAATTTTGCCACACTGCATTGACGCAATATCACTTCCATCAGTCAGTGAAACGACCTTCAGTAAGCCGGTTTTCCCTTCCTGGATACCGGCCCAAACCGAGCCGGTCTCGCCAATTTTAAAACCAAAGGATATGGCGGTTATCGAGCCAAGCAATACCTTAGCGACCTCGTTATAATCAGCGTCTAGTCGGATTATTTCTTGATCATAAGCGATGATAATTGTCCGGTCTGAGCTCAAGGATAAGGTATTGATTGATTCGCCTTTACCCGCGTAAAGCTTACCCTCTGAATTGGTCAAATCACCGTTAGCATGACCGAACAATACTCCGTTGGTTGCAATTGCTGCAGCGGTTACTGGTGCCTCAGATGCAAGCGCAATTTGTGATAACTTGCCGTCTTTTGTGA
>DAUW01000112.1:0-7397 GCA_002505355.1 Euryarchaeota archaeon UBA229
CGGAAACAGATATTGCACCACTCTCTAACCGACATCATCGATAAATTATCTGTGTCGCTTACAAGTTGCTCTAAATAATCTGACAATTCGCAATACCTCTCAATCATTTTAGCCCATCCAGCATCACCAATCTCGCGCCATGCAATCCAGAGTTTGAGTGCATCATTGCGCCTTCCGCATTGCAGTGAATAACGACCTAAGTCGACATCCTTCGTATCCTCATGGAAAAGATAGTGAGCTGCATCACCGTGAGTACAAACAGCTCGTAGGATGTTCTTTTGCTTGACTAAGAAGACACTACAAATCAGCGGTAGCCCCATCATTTTGTGAGCATCCCAGCAAACACTGTCTGCGAGCTCAACTCCGTCCATCAAATGCCTGTGACGTTTGGAAAATAAACAACTTCCACCCCATGCTGCATCGACGTGTAGCCAGATTCCACGATCATGGGCGATATTTGCAATTTGTTTTAGCGGATCAAAAGCACCACGCACGGTCGTCCCGGATGTAGCAATAACGCAAAACGGAATTAATCCGTTAGCAATCGCTCGGTCTATTTCATCAATGAGCGATTCCGGCTTCATCCGCCCACTCGAATCACACGCTACCTTGATTAAGTTCTGATGACCGATTCCAACAACATTAGCCGACATTAGCACTGAGTAGTGCGCTTCAACTGACACAAACGCAGCAAATTTTGAACCATTAAAACCATTCAGCGAAGACATTGCATCTGCTGCTTGCCTTGCACACAACATCCCCAGCATATTACCATTGGAACCACCGGTTGTCAATGTGCCAAACCCGTCGCTATATCCAATGATTTGCGACATACGATCAATAATCGCCTTTTCAATCAGGGTAGCAATAGGTGATAATTCGTAAGTGTACATAGATTGGTTAGTGAGAGCTGCGATGACCTCGCCGGCAAATCCCGCAACGTTGAGACCACCCCATAGTGGATTCATAAACTCAGGTCGGTTAGTCTTCACGCATTGCTCTAGGTAATTATCAAGGTCGTCTAATATAGACTCCGTCCCGAGACCTTCTAAAGGCAAGGACAAATCAGTGATTTTTTTTCTCGAATTGGCCGTTAGGTAATCGACAGTACGTTGATTAGAATCATCTATGGATTCGATGTAGAACCTAATTCTGCCGACCAGCTCGTCCAAGAACTGAGCTAACTCTGCACCTCGCATCAGCACATACCCAGCGCGCTAGTTCTTTGAAACATGCGGTCGTTTGATTTCCTAGTAGCGAAATATGCTATTTTATTCAATATGAATAAATTATTAATTGTTATGCATTCGCAGTATATCAAAGCAATTCTTGCAAATTTATGCCTACTTTGTAATCTTAGGGTGAAAAATCCCATAAATCATCAGACGCTTAACAAATTCACGCAAAATTTCAACAATTGGACTGATTAATTACGTGAATTCACCGATCTGTCAACAGAAAAGTAATGCGATATGCATGAGCAACTAGTAATATTGAATAACCAGCCAAGTTTGGACTTGATCATGCTAGGGGAAGTAGGTGGCAAGTGGCTTGACCGCTTGCACCAGCATTTAGCCAAAGATTTGCGCGGCAAAGGATGGTCTCAAACAGAGATTGCTAACATACTTGGGTCGACACAAAGCACAATCTCGCGCCACGTACAAAAACCAACAATTCGACTTCCCGCATCAGCAGATGAAGCTATGGTTGATTCTTGGGCAATCGAGCTATCACAAGCACTCTCTGCTATCGGTCCCGATTCAAGCGTGATCCGCCAAAGACTGATAGTTGAAATGCAATTTTCTGGTCAACAAACGCTAAGATTTGACAAGACGTTGACTGGATTAGACCTTGACACAAGCCAAATGGAGAGCGCCTTGCTAAGACGTTTAGAGTGGGCCATTGGAAGACTTGATGTCAACCGAATCAAGCACATAATCCCAGCTGTCGGAATGAACATTGCATCCTGCACAAAAGGTGCCAGAGAAAGTGATGACGTCGCCGCCTTCCCAGGAAGAATTGCGATTGTCAATGGCAAACTGAGGCATCATGAAACACCGGCCTTCGGTGTGTCAAACCACCTTGCATCAATATTGATACAAGCCCACACCATGAACGAAGCAAAAACCTCCATCATCAATCTCAAACCAGAAATAAGTGATGATAAAGTAAACATCACTAAAGTCAAAAAATTGTGTGAACAGTTAGGATATTCATACGCCACCTGCAAGAAAGGCAAGCTTATCGGTTCGCACTCAAAAATAGATATTATTCTCGACGAGGGTGGTTATGGTTGGGAACCCAGCCTGTATATTCTAGCACACAATCCGCTGGAATTAATCGACCGTACCCACTTAATCGCTGGGCAAATAAAAGGTGAATGAAATGAAGACTAAACTGACTTTTTGTATATTATTGATTGTAACTGCATCAACCGCTGGGTGTCTCGGAACACTCGAAGAGGAGATCGAGCTGAACTGTGAGGTATTGCCCGCCGGCCACGAAGATGATGGAAAGTTGAGAATTCTTAGTTACGACGTGTTAGCATTGAGCGACAGTATGATTGACGAATTTACCAACCAAACCGGGTATGAAGTCGAATTCATCAAGACGGACGATGCCGGTGGAATACTTGACCAAATGATGTTAACAAAAAATGCTCAACAGGCTGATTTAATGATTGGTTTGGATAACACCTATCTGCAAACCGCCATCGAAAACTGCTTGCTGAGAGACACCACATACACAAACAACGAGAACTACCAAAACATTAGTTCGACCGCTATGGAGCCATACTCTGGACCGCTGGCCATACCTTTTGACCAAGGTCCGGTTTGTCTTAACTTTGACGAAGACTTTGTTGATGGAGAAAATGTCACTGAGCCAACATCTCTGTGGGACTTAACCACTGAGGTTTGGCAGGGTAAAACAGCCTTCCCATCCCCCATAACCTCATCGCCGGGAAGATCGTTCATGGTTGCGACAGTAGACTACTTTGCCAACGATGCGGATGAAACCACTGACGCTTTTGACTGGTGGAAAGCCATGGCTGACAACGGAGCAATATTCACCAGTGGTTGGACAGAGGCATATGAGACGCATTATACTGGTGGCTACGGCGAATACACTGATGGACATATTGGTGACGCTCACATAACCGTTTCATACTGCCAATCCCCTGGTGTCGAGGCTTACTACTCAGGAAACTATACTCATTCAACGTCCCTCGTGTTACCTAAATCTACAATCCAGCAGGTAGAATACACCGGGATAATTAACGGAGCGGCCAATGTTATTGCTGCCGAGTTATTTATCGAATATTTACTGAGCCCAGAGGTAAATTCTCTGATGCCGGAAAACAATCTGATGTATCCGGTTCTTGAAGGATACGGGCTGCCTGAAACCGATGGTTACAATTTCCACTCGGATATACCACAAGAAAATGCGAATATCAACATTGAAACTATCAATAATGAAATGGAAAACTGGCTAGAACAATGGCAATCGGCTACTGATTGAGGTGTTACACTGCTGGCTGATTATCAGCACAGGAGGTTGATTGTATACTCTCAATGGATAGTTATTATTGGGTTCACCTTGTTAACAACACTACCGCTACTGTATGCAATATTGCGGCTAACCTCAGTCACAGATCTCACAATATTCCAAGCGCTGACGAATTTCTTTGCTGATGATGACACCATAAGTGCGCTTAAATTTACTCTTCTTGAAGCAACATTTTCAACAGCCTTCACATTATTGCTTGGGGTTCCCGTGGCTTGGTATCTGGGTCGTTATAGATGGCGTAGAATACGCCTGCTAAGGGCATTATTATCCATACCGTTTGTCACACCATCAATCGTTGTTGCAATGGGTTTTATGATGTTGATTGATCCTGGCGGACTGTTAGATTCAGTTGGTATCGATTTGCGTCTTGAAACCGGGATTATCGGGAAATTAGCTGCGCTAACTGGGTGGTCTAATCCTGGACACTTCATCGCCCTGATTGCAGCACATGTGTGGTTTAATCTATCGCTAGTGATGAGGTTTCTCGAACCAACAATCGCAACGATGGATAGAACTTGGGAGGAACAAATTAGATTTCTTCCCGCTGGGAGAACCGGATTTGGCAGAGTCAAGCACCTTTGGTTCCCACTCCTCGCTCCAGCTGCGCTGTGTGCTTCATGCCTTTGCTTCATTTTCAGTTTCAGCTCTTTTGCCTTAGTGAAGTGGCTCACCCCAAACCAAGACAACCTCGAAACCTTGATGGCTAAATCTGGCGGTTCAGCAGGCATTTACAATTACCGAATAGATACTAGCGAAGTCGTCCTCTCAACCTCACTCGTACAATTGCTAATCCTTTCAGTTGCAATTGTCTTGACGGCGAGGATTCAGAAAAAACATTCCTCAATACACTCAATCGTTGCAGAGAATTCTCACCAGAATAGGGACTCAGTTGGCAATAAATTCGCGATAATGACCATTACTAGTGCAACTTGCTTTGCCTTGTTGCCACTCGCTCTAGTGGGAATTTCATCATTGCGTATTAGAAACCCAAGAACCAATGATTATTATTATTCTACGGAGGCATGGATTGAGGCATGGCAGGGCAATTACTCCGCCACCGCAATACCAGAGGCTATGTATAATTCATTGATCTATTGTATTTTTACCCTCATTATTGCCTTACCGCTTGGTTACATGATTTCTTCAGCTATCGCTCGACTCGAAGCCGAGAATAAACCTAAAACCGCTCAAATAGTTGAGTTTAGTAGTATGATTCCTCTAGCATTGTCTGCGGTTATGATCGGTCTTGGAATACTCATCGGTGTTTTACAATTGGCGCCATCAATGTTCTCGTGGATGATAATTCCAGCAATACCCCACATCATAATCACAACACCATTTGTTGTTAGAATAATGCTTCCAGCAATTAGGTCGCTTGAACCTGAATACCAGGAACAAGCCGCCCTGCTAGGGCTTTCACCATTACGCACATGGTGGCATAGCCGCATTGCTTTGCTCAGGGCGCCAATGGTTGTTTCTGGAGCATTGACAATGGCTTTTTCATTGGGAGAATTTGGTGCATCATGGATATTAGTTAGGTCAGGTTCGTGGGATAGTTTGTCTGTGCTTGTCGACCAGTTAATGGGTAAACCAAAGTTTGACCCACTTATTCAACCGATGGCAATGGCAGCAGCAACGACTTTGATGATCTTGACATTTGTGTTATTTTTAATTGCAGAAAGATTTCGCAATGTCGATGAAGGGAGTGGTTTTTGATGAATGATAATATTGAGGTATTAACAGTCGACATCGGTAAAAAGTCATTTGATAGTGAACCCATATTCTCCAAACTAAAACTGGCAATAAAGTCCGGCGAAATTGTGTCCATTTTTGGCGCCAGTGGATGCGGAAAGACGACATTATTGCGGATGATTGCAGGGCTAGAACATTCAAATCTAGGTGAAATAAAGATTGCCGATGATTATGCAAATAGAATCGGTTTCATTTTCCAAAAACCAATTCTATATCCACACTTGAATGTTGGTAAGAATATTTTACTCGGCAGTAAACAACGACTACCCAAAAATGCCCGAGAGGAAACGATAATTAAATCATTGAAAACCGTGAAACTGACAGATTTTGGCGGCAGAAAAGTAACCACCCTATCGGGTGGAGAGGCCCAGAGGGTTGTATTGGCGAGAGCGTTGTTAGCAGAGCCAAAACTGCTCCTTCTTGACGAGCCATTCTCGTCGCTCGATCTGGACTCTCGCCGACAATTAGCAAGAGATGTAAAAACTATTTTGAAGGAAAAAAACGTATCTGCAATCCACGTTTCCCACGATATTGAGGAAGCCAAAATCATTTCTGATAGGATACTGCATTGGCAAGATATTTGTGAACCAAACAACGCAAGCAATAATAACGAGCATGAATAAGATTTATTCGAGCCACATGCCTGTTGTCCCGATTGAGGTTTTGCCATATGTCAGGGGAATTCAGTTAGTTCTTTCAAGTTATGAGGGCTATACTAAGGGTAAACGGCGCGAGGCTGACAAACTCATTCGAGACGAAATAAAACGTGCTGGAACCAGGGCCAGAAATCACCTAATCAATATACAAGATGTTGCCTTCAAATCTGATAAAATTAATATTGCTAAGGTTGCCAAATTAGCGACCACAGGGATAGACGAACTTATAGAAGATGTTGACAAATCTGTCACGGGAATGAACCACGCATTCTTTTCTGGCAGTCGTTCCGCCAAAGTCTCAGACCTAAAAAAACTGATTAAACATGACCATGATGCAATTGAGATGGTAACTAAAGCAATCAATATTGCAAATAGTGCAGAACACGCTTTCAGCACAAATCTCTCTGATGAAGAGGTTCAAGGTCTAGTCCAACAGTGTCAACAAATGATTACTAGTTGCCAAGGTTTCTTTAATTCTAGAAATAAAATTCTTGGCGGTCTTAGACAGAAAACAAAGTAGGTGAAAGTATGGTGAAAAAATTTAGATGGCGTGATAATCCAAATATCCTGGCAAAACTAATTGATGCAAATAATTTGAAGACCTGGAAAGCACAAGAAGTTGTCTTAAAGCCTAACGAAGCCTGTGCTTTCATTGTCGACGGTAGAATCGGTGATATACTGACTGAGAAAGTTGTGGGTAATATTGCTGGGGGTTTTAACAGATTTATTGGCGACATGATGGGTATTACTGCTAAAGACCGCCGGCTGTTATTCGCTATGACTGGCCCCGCTGACATCTCCGTGCCGTTTGCTGGTAACCTCTCAAATGGTAGCAGTGTTACTGGCTTTGCTAACTTAAGAGTCCAGATTCGTGATGATGACATCCCTAAACTCCTCAACATGTTCACTAACAGTGCTCCGATGTTGGACCGGCAGCGTTTAGCCGAAGTACTACACAATGAGATTATGATGCGGGTGATAAATCCAACATTAGCCGAATGTGATGATGAAACCAAACTACGCAGTTCGGCACTGCAAGACAAGTTTGAGATGCGAGCAGAAGTAGAGTTGAGAGCTACCCTAGGCACACTTGGATTTACCTTACTGAAAGCCTTCATGACATCAAATCAGACCGATAATGAGAAAATTATGGAACTGCAAGCTCAACTCGCAGCGGCCACGAATACCGAAGGTGCGCACGCAGAGGCGCTCATGGAAAGAATCGCCATTCGTGAAGCATCCACTATGCGCCGTATTGAATGTGAGGTGAATATCGCCAAAGCAGAGGCTGCAGGCAAAGTTTCAATCGAAATGCAGGCTGAGCTCAAGGAGCTACGTAAGGAAGAAGCACGCTGGGAGGCGGAACTGAAACGTGATGAGGGGATACTTAATCTAAAAATTAAGGAATCGAGCCATAAAACG
>DAUW01000112.1:7688-8787 GCA_002505355.1 Euryarchaeota archaeon UBA229
GGGATACTAAATCTAAAGATTAAGGAATCGAGCCATAAAACTGAACAAGCTATGGCACTATTCGAACAGGTTCAAGCCAACAAACGCGAGCGAATTAAGCAACAGATGGATCACCAGAATCAACGTATGGACAAACAAAATGATTTACAAGTTAAAATGATGGAAATGGCGGCACAAAATAATGCATTAACCCCTGAAGTAATGCAAGAATTCCTCCGTCAACAAACTGCACAGAAAGCAGTAGATGGATCTGCAGGAGAAGCAGATGATGGACCATCCAATGCCACGGAATATAATTGCAATGAGTGCGGTAAGCCAGTTATGGTTGGCTGGAATGCATGCCCTCATTGTGGTATCAGTTTGTGAACCTGCTGATGATTAATTGATCAATCAATGAAGGTGCAACCATGTCGATGAAGTGGGGCTCCAAACCATGGCGAATATGGAGCAATCACTGGAGAAAACGGCAGCATTTACGCGGTCTCCGCTTACCCACTGCTTTGATTGTGTCAATTATGCTAGGCTGTGGCTTGGGTTATCTACTAACAAATCATTTTGCTAATTGGCGGAATTGGCAGGCTTTCGACCCAGAAATTGGGCTAGATTCAATGATTCCATTTGTGCCATGGATGATTATACCTTATGCAACCCTTTACTTCTATTATCCAATGGCGGCAGTACTAGGAATGAAAGACGAAACCACGCAACGTGAAAACATCATCTTTCACCAAATATTTTTACTGCTGACGTTCATGATTTTTGGTATTTTCATGTTATTGCCTGTAGAGGTAGACATGCGCAGCGAGGTCTTTGCCATGGAACTTGGGATTTGGCAGAATTTTTACAATATATTGCACACAGTCGATACACCGTGGAATGCTTGGCCTTCACTTCACATTGTGCAAAGCTTGCTGACGGTGTTAGCGGTAACTCGCTGGTATAGGAATGAGAACAAAGTCTTGCTCATTCGCTTATTGTGGTTTTGCTGGTTTATGCTAATGCTTTCAGTCATGGCCACAAAGCAACATTTCGTTTGGGATGTTTTTACCGGTATCGTTATTGCTACATTTGCTTGGAAATTTTGGATGCTGCCAATGCT
>DAUW01000036.1:0-133 GCA_002505355.1 Euryarchaeota archaeon UBA229
TGTATGCAATTTATTTGGCACCATTCCAGTCAGGATACATTCTAGTTTTTGCGCCTCGCTTGGTAATAGCCTAATTTGGCCTAATTGACGCATTTCAGCACCATCTGCTGTACAATTATCATAACCTGCAGAA
>DAUW01000036.1:485-661 GCA_002505355.1 Euryarchaeota archaeon UBA229
GTATGCAGTTGATTGTCGAAATAGATTGAATAATTATTTGCTCCAGTCGTTGTGATATTTACCTGAATAGTCCGATAACCAATATTTGGTTTCAAGGCCTCTGCTCGTTGAAGGTTATCAATAAGTGACAATAACTCATCATTAGCATCAGATAGTGTTGTCGTTGTTGACGCAGT
>DAUW01000036.1:1059-8529 GCA_002505355.1 Euryarchaeota archaeon UBA229
GTTCCGACCTTTGTTTGCTGTAAAAATCCAGCAATTACCTCGTTACTACTGATATCTTCGTCAGTCTCAAGAGCTGAATGAGTTGGCATAGTGTAAGTTTCTAGCGCAAATTCCTTCTGTACTGACGACGAAGATAGCCACAGGGCTAGTTCAGTCGCAGCGACCTTGTGAGCACTCTGCTTGCTCACTGTCCATCCTTTGTAGGTTACCAATGGCGACATACGTTCACCGGTATCGGTCACTGTTGGGAGTATGGTTTGACCGATATTCAACCTACTATCTTCATAGGTTGCCCAGTTCCACGGGCCATCAATTATCATTGCCGCCTTAGAAGTGATAAATTGATTTTTCATGCCCTCAATTTGAGTCCCTGTGGCAACTACCTCATGCTCTAACTCAAGGTCTAACATCCAGCGCATGGATTCGCTTGAACCGTTGGAATCAAGAGTGGGGTTTCCGTCCTGATCAAATAAGGATCCACCAAATCCTCCCTGAATTGGAAACCACCAGTAAGCCGTTTTTATGGGCAAAGCCAAGCCTTGTACATCCTGTCTAGTAAGTTGTTGTGCTGCGGTTAGTAAGTCCTGTTCTGTCCAGGTTTCGTCTGGATAATCAATGCCTTCTGCATCGAATAACGCTTTATTGAAAATTAATGAAAGGCAATCCTGTGAGGCAGGAATGCCGTACAGCGCATCCCCATAACGCATTGCATCCAAGGCTCTAGCCTCGAACTGCGAGCGATTCTGCGGCGTCAAATGTGGTCGTAAATCCTCAAGCAGAGGGAAACCGTCGACTCTTACCTCTCCAATCGCACCAAGTTGATCGCTAGACAAGCGCATTAAATCCGGTGCTTCTCCACCTTGGGCTGCGGTCATGAATAACTGATCAGCATTGGCGAAGGGCACCAATGTGATGTCGACGGTTATGTTTGGATGTACAGCCTCAAAATCCCTGACCGCGTTGGTGAACACCTGCTCTTCTTTGCTTTCAGCAGCAAATGTGTGCCATACCTCGATAGTTATTGGCCCGTCTGAGGAGATGTCTTCTTCGGCCCCGGAGGTAAAATCAAGACAACCCGGAGCGATGATTAGCATTATTACAATTGCAGCGAAAGCGCCCCGTCTTGATAATGACTTGGTGGAGGTTCCGAGCATGGTTAGACCTCGAAATGACATCAATAAAAGGGATTTGGCAAATTATTGCTGTTTCTGACGCAAGGCTTCAACCGCTAATACACTAACGGCAACCTGTAGGTTGTATGAAGGAACAAATCCGTTCATCGGTAGTTTGACAATGCAATCAGCCGCATCTATTGTTGCTTGACTGACGCCTGCACGTTCTGCACCGACCACGAGCAGGACATCACCGGTTAAATCCACCTCCCACGGCCCTCGATCACCGACATCTTCAGCAGCCACAATGGCTAAGCCATGTTGCTGTGCTTTGCTAAGTATTTCCTCAGTGTTGCTATATATGACTGGAATAAAACGATCCGCTCGCATGCTTGCGCGACGTATTGTCCTGCGCTCTTCGTGGGTTTTGGCGACGTTCAACAGAACACCATCGGCGCCACTTACCTCTGCTGTCCTAATAGCAAATCCAAGATTTGTCGAATAGGTCACTCCGTCGAAGAACCACAGCGTTCCACCTCTCGACATCAACTCATCAATAGAATTGGTCTGATAGCGACCGGTCAGCGCTAATGCGTCGACGTTACCAGCTGCGGACATGCGCCACAAGTCATTAGTCGAGCCTTCTTCTAAAGGAATATTCTTTCTCTCACATAATTCCCTTATCGATGTAGTATCCTTGTCTCGATCGACGAGTACGCGGTCTATTGGTACATCCTCTAACAGGGCACGGTGCACCGCTTCTACCCCAGTTATTTGGCCGGCCATGAATCTGTGTTGTACATTACCCTCATGAGCCTGTCCACTATGGGTATATTATGGCGAAACAGCATAGTCCTCGGTTTTTAGCCACCGTTGAGGCAGCACGCGGCGAAATTAGCGAGTGTTCAGCAGATGAAGTTACAAAATTAGTCGCTGCAGGAGCGGTGGTTATTGATGTTAGAGAGAAGCATGAATATGACACTGGGCACCTGGTTGGAGCGGTTCATCTTGGCAAAGGTGTGATTGAGAGAGACATCGAAAAACACTTCCCCGATATTGAAAGAAAAATAATTCTCTACTGCGGTGGCGGTTTTCGTAGCGCAATCGCAGCAAAATCGTTGCAGGATATGGGGTATCAGGATGTTGTCTCTCTATGGGGCGGGTGGCGTGGCATTCTAGCTGCGGGGCTTGCAACTAGTGATTAACAGCCTGGACAGCGGTATGAGACAAATCATTAAGAAAGCCTGTTCAAATTTTGATGCATGTCAAAGAAGGGTGTATTGCTGATCAACGTTGGTACCCCTGATGAACCTACAATAAAATCCGTACGAAATTACCTACGAGAGTTTCTATTAGATCCTGACGTAATCGATGCCCCGTACATAATTAGACAATTATTGGTTCGGGGTTTAATTTTAAGGGTCAGACCAAAGAAAATTGCGCCACTGTACCAAAAAATATGGATGGATGAGGGCTCTCCACTGAGAGTGTATTCCGATCGAATCACCAAGTCTCTCAACGACATGGTTGATGATGTTGAATTCGACTTTGCAATGCGTTATGGCAACCCGTCAATTCAATCGGGTTTGGAAAATCTGCGAGCGAAGGGAGTTGAAGAATTACTTCTCTTGCCAATGTTCCCGCACTATGCGCAGGCAACCACTGAATCGGCACTCAAGCACACTTACAAGAAATTGAAAGAAATCAATTGGCATCCCGAAATAATTGAGATGGGGCACTTTGACACAGATGAAGAATATGTCATACCACTCACCAAGTCAATAGAGTCACAGATAGATAATGACACTCATTTACTATTCTCATACCACGGATTACCTGTTTCTCATGTAAAAAGGATAGATAAAAGCAAGAACCATTGTCAGAAAGTTGATGATTGCTGCTCCGTAAAATCGACAGCAAACTCGCTTTGTTACGGCCACCACTGTATGAATACAACTCGGACTGTAGTAGGCTTACTAGGACTTGATGACGACCAATGGTCACTAAGTTTTCAAAGCAGACTTGGCCCTGTCAAATGGCTTGAACCGTCAACTATGGACAAAGTAGAACAACTGGTCAAGCGAGGCGTAAAAAAATTAGCGATTGTGGCTCCAGCATTCCTTGCCGATGGATTGGAAACACTTGAGGAACTCGATATTGGCATAAGAGAGCATTTTCTTGAATTAGGCGGAGAAGAATTGACCGTAATCAAGTGCTTGAACGATAATCAAGACTGGGTCGAAGGACTCAGTAAGATGATTAGCAAAAAATTTGACAACCCCGTTGCAGCCTAGAATAACTCTGCGATTCGCTCTGCTTCATCGACGACGTGAGTAATCGAAACACCACTTACTGACCAGCCAACATATGAGCATTGGTAATCCATTTGGGCAATCATTTTCATATAGCCTGGGGGATATTTTGGAATTTTACGTTCACCAATCTTAGCGAACAGTTCTGGTTGCTTAGCAAGTAGTGATTCAGCACAAGCGAGTATCGACTCATCCTGACCATCCCAACGGTTGTGAGGTACCATCAGGCGGAATAACCTATGCCCATCTGGGCAGCGGTTAGAGTTGTGCAAATCGCTTTCATGTAATATCCCACTAACTGGTATGTTTACGTCTGGAATCAGGGTTCCATAACCCACCTTTACAGTACTAACCTGTTCGTTACGGTAACCGACTGCAAAGATTGACAATTGTGATTCTGCATAATCTTCGTGAAGTCCTGGTGCTGCCCAGATTACTGATTCTAAGCCGACTCCATGCGATTCTGCTACTGACACGGGTGATTTGAACGATTTGTTGAGCTGAACGTCTACATTTGACAAACTTGAGAGATGTTCACTCAGTGTGTCTGTTAAGCACTGCATCCCTCCTTCAAGTGATGCGATACTACCTGGCCTGGGCGAAAAGATTGGGTAGGATTTAGCAATTAGTTTCCTTAGTTTTGACTTTTTAATCGGTGGGTTACTGCCGTATTTTGTTAATGATGGCATAAGGAAATCTGCATCGACATTGTTTGCCGTATCATTTACTATACCTAAGCACAGAGCATCAGCAACCAATTTATTTGGAATTAATTCTGCTACTGAGGCACCTCCTCGGCGCGCTAGTCTCACAGATTTTAGGAGTTTAATTGGTCCAATCTTAAACATAGTTCGCCACGACAGTTTGTGTGACTTGCCACTCATTAGAATCCAACGATCTTTAGCCTCTTGACGAGATGGGGTAAATTTTGATGCCAGATTTAAATCCTCAACCAAGCGCCAAAAAGCTGGATGTGGTCGTGTAGCGTTGACCGCCAAGTCACACAACCAGGCACCATCCTGCCAAGTTGTAATCACTCCACCAAGTCGGTCAGACTGCTCGATGAGAATGACTTTGACATCTGGTCGCTTCGATGCAATCCGATAAGCACAACACATACCGGATAAGCCACCGCCAACAATCACTACAGTCTTAGATTCGCTCAGTTTTTCGTTTACTAGTAAAGGTCGGCGCAGTTCCTCACCGTGCTTAATCCAGTCCTCCAGTGTTGACATGTTAACATCCCAGATCAGTCTTGTAACCAATTTTTCGGCTCACGTAATACTTCTAACAGCCTGTTTTCTTCGCTATCTTCGGCAACCTCATGACAATATTCCCATCTAGATGTAAGCGGCAATGACATCAATATGCTCTCGATTCTTCCGTTGGTAGTAAGCCCGAAGGTTGTACCACGGTCATATACAAGATTAAACTCAACATACCGACCACGTCGGATTTGTTGCCACTCCTTTTGCTCGGGGGTAAACGGCATATCTTTTCTCAAGGCGAGAATTGGTAAATATGATGAGAGAAATGCTTCAGCGCATTCAGTCACAAACGCGAAGCAATCTTCTCTACTTGCATCATTTACATCATCGAAGAATATCCCTCCGAGTCCTCGCCTTTCGCCGCGGTGCTTAATGTGGAAATAATCATCACACCACTGCTTGAACCTAGTATAGTCTGCAACTTCATGGCGATCGCAAACGTCTTTGTGGACTCGATGAAAGTGAACAGCATCTTCCTCAAACAAATAACTTGGCGTAAGATCTGCTCCGCCACCAAACCACCAACTACCTGATTTTTTACCCTCGCCGCGCTCAAAGTAGCGATAATTTGCATGTACGGTTGGAGCCATAGGGTTGTGTGGGTGGAGTACTAGACTAATTCCGGTTGCAAAGAAGTCTAGGTCTGCACCATCTAATTCATGACCGCCGCCCATGCTTTTCGCTGCTTGTGGACTGAGTGTGCCATGGACTACGCTGACATTTACTCCTGCTTTCTCGAACACTTTACCGCCTGAGAAAACACGGCTTCTGCCCCCGCCGCCTTCTGGCCGCGTCCATTCATCCTGTCGGAATTCAACGCCATCGAGTTGTTTTAGCGCGTCGCAGATTTCGTCTTGGATTCGGTGAACCATGTCAGCCATTGTTTGCCGCATAGTTACTCACCAACAATTTCTCTCAGCACCGTTTCAACACACTCTATTCTTGCCGAGGGAGCAAAGCCATGGCCTAGATTGAAAATGTGGCCAGGCATTTCACCCGCCGCTTGGAGTACTTGTCGTGTTGCTGACTTTGCCATTTCAGTCGAGCCATGTAACAAGGATGGGTCGAGATTTCCTTGGAATGCAAACTGGTTGCCGAATTGCTGACGATTTGCCGCTAAGTCATCTCGCCAGTCTAGTGAAATTGCATTCAAGTCAAGTTCTCTGATTGCAGAGTGTAAGTGACCAGAGCCTTTGGCATAGTGAATTATGGGGGTATCATTGCCCACCTTTTCTCGAAACACTTCAATAGTGCGAGCTGTTGCTGGCATCGCAAACTTTCGATAAATGGCAGGAGATAATAGTCCTGCCCAGGTATCGAATAATTGAACGCCATCTGCACCGCCGTGAATTACTTGATCGGCTAATAGATCACCAACAATATCACCCATTTTCATCAGCATGTGCTTGGCTTCTTCTTCGTTTGAATAGATTTTCGCACGTGCGTTGTGAAAATCCTTATCGCCAGTCCCACCGGACAGCAGATACATACAGATGGTCCATGGTGAGCCAACAAATCCCAGTCTAGCAATTGAGTCACCCACTTCCTCGCCGACTGCCTGTAGACCGTCTGCGGCCCACGGTGCGTGTTTTCTGGCGCTGAATTTCGTCCACTCATCAACATCTGACAAATTGAATTCGCTTATTCTTATCCCACCACCATATTCAACATCATAACCTAATGATGGTAATGGCGTTAGAATGTCGCTGAAAATAATCGCCGCATCGATTTTTTGATAACGTTCTATCGGTTGAAGGGTGATGGTTTTACAAAGGTCAACATCCATACAGCGTTCCCAAAAATTGTGTTCTGCTGCAATCTTTCGATACTCTGGCAAATGTCGGCCTGCTTGGCGCATAAACCAAACTGGGGTACGGTCAACTGGTTGACGGTTTAGCGCAGAGACTATCCTTTGCTTCCCGTTCAAGATCACACCTCCAAGGCGGTCAATACTTGATCGAGTGCTTCAACCATGCCGAGGATGTGTTGCTCATTGTGCACTGTAGCAATGAAGCCGATCTCATACGCTGATGGGGCTAGCATGTATCCTTTATCCAAGAGGCCGCGGTGAACATCTGAGTATAGAACTCCGGCGTTGCTTGGGATCATATCTGCTCTTGGTGGTGGCGCATCTGATCCAGGAGAGAACCAAAACAGACTTCCGCGCCTTACTAACCGCATGGGATTGCCGTGTTTCTCTAGTACTGGTTCTACCTTGTCTTGAAGCAATTGGCCTAATTCCTCAAGTCTGTCATAAGCTTGCTCGTCAAGTAAGTCAAGCGTCATTATTCCTGCTGCCATAGCCAAAGGATTGCCTGAGAGGGTCCCCGCTTGGTATACTGGGCCAAGAGGCGATAGACTTTCCATTATCTCGGTTCTTGCACCATATGCACCAACGGGTAGGCCGCCACCAATGACTTTACCAAGCGCCGTTATATCTGGAGTCACACCGGACATATCACCGTAACTACCGTCCTTAAAACGGAAACCGCTGATAACCTCATCAAAAATTAGCAGCGCACCGTGCTTGTCACACAGCGCTCGCAGTTTAGCCAAATATTCGTGTCTCTGTACGAGTAACCCGTTGTTAGCCGGTAATGGCTCGATTACTACAGCGGCAATGTCTTCGCCGTGCTCATTGAATAAGAATTCGACAGCATCTTCGTCGTCCAACGGAGCAACAAGAGTGGTGGCAACTGTGTCTTTTGGAATACCGGGGCTGCTCGCAATGCCAAAGGTCGCTAAGCCGCTTCCCGAGCTTACCATCAGAGAATCAAC
>DAUW01000036.1:8922-13996 GCA_002505355.1 Euryarchaeota archaeon UBA229
ACCGCACTCATTACGGCTTCAGTTCCCGAGGAGACAAAGCGAACCTTGTCCATAAACTGAAACCGTTGCTTTACACGTTTTGCTAATTCAATTTCTCCAATATGTGGTGCACCGAATGAGGTCCCGTTCTGCATCTTTTGATAAACGAGGTCAATGATTTTCGGATGAGAGTGGCCGTGAACAAGTGGCCCCCAAGACTGTACGAAGTCAATATACTCATTACCATCGACATCTGTAACAATGGCTCCGGAAGCCTTATCGAAGTAAATCGGGTTACCGTGCACAGATTTGAATGCTCTAACAGGAGAATTCACTCCGCCAACCAAGTGATGCAAAGCCTCGCTATGCAATGAATTGGATTTTGCTCGTTGCATGCCTTCACCTCAATCTAGCCAGTTTCCCGCGACTGCCGCCCGCGAGTGGTAACTAACTATAATGTCGGCGCCGGCCCTTTTGAAGGAATGGAATATTTCCCGAACGAGGTTTGCTATTGATTCTTCATCGGAAGTCGAGTTCATAACCATTGAATATTCTCCACTAACGTTGTACACAGCAACTGGCCGAGCAACTGCATCGGCAACCTGTCTGACTACGTCTAGGTAGGTCAACGCTGGTTTTACCATGATTATATCGGCACCCTCCCCTTCATCTGAAACCGCTTCTAAAATTGCCTCATCATACCCGGAACGGATGTCCATTTGGTGGCTTCCCCGATCGCCAAATGATGGTGCTGAGGATGCTGCGTCCCTAAACGGACCATAGAAAGCACTGGCATATTTTACTGAATATGACAGAATTCCTGTGCTAACAAAACCCGCTTCTTCAAGGGAATGGCGAATTGCCTTTACTCTGCCGTCCATCATATCAGATGCCGAAACATAATCTGCTCCAGCAGTTGCATGAGACAGTGCGATTTTACACAACTCTGGAATAGTCAGATCATTATCTATTTCGTGATTATGAACTATGCCACAATGCCCGTGATCGGTAGCAGTACACAGACACACATCGGTCATGATTACGATATCGCCGCCATATTCAGCTTTTAGCTGACCAATTGCCTGTTGAAGTGGCATATCGGGTTGTGAGGCTTTTGAAGCAGTGGAGTCCTTGTGGTGGTGGTCAACCACGGCAAACAACATATGGGATGTTATGCCTAGAGCCATATCACCAGCAATCGTCTTGCGCAGTACATCAACGGACTGACGGAAAATTCCGGGCATGCTGTCAATTGGTTCATTGACGCCGCTACCTGCAACAACAAAATGTGGTTGGACTAACGACGATTTGATGTCTGAAGCGAAATTTAGGTTCCGCCTGGAGATGGTCCAGCGATTGATTCTTGGCCTTATGTTCATTTAATCACCCCTATTCTCTTTCCACCACTTTGTAACAAAATCAGATGTTGGTCCCTGTAGTATCTCTACTGTCGATTCGTCAAAGTAGCCCAGTGAATCAATCTCCGCCAATGATGCTTTCCCCATGCAAAGTATATTTTTAGGTATGGGTAACGAGTTTTCGACCCACGCTCGCGCTGATGATGGTGATGATAGAAGCAAAACATCATCATTTTCAACAGCCATTGGTGATACTTTTTTGCTGCGGTTTTGATAGCCTACCCAACTAAGTACATCAAATCCAAGTTTATCCAAAGTGTCAACCAAGTCACTTGAGGCAACATCTGAGCGAGGAATCATCAATTTCGTATCGCGACTAATCATGCGCTTGATATAATCAATTAATTCGGCCGAATTTCTCGCTTGGGCGCAAATTGAAACCGTCACCCCGCGCATAAAACATGCCCTGGCAGTACCTTCGCCAATCGCCAGCCACTGAATCCTGTTCAGATCTGGGTTGTGCTTAGCCACTTGGATTGCACATTTTGCGGCAAATGGTGAGGTCAGCACTAGGTATGGCCATGATGAACGATGGGCTTTGTTGTCGAGAAACGCTTTCGGCCAGTTTTCTGGTTTAGCTACCAGTTCTATCACTGGCTGGTTCATGACATTAATTGCATTGTTTTGCAATATTCTTGCCAACCTATCTGAATTGAGGGTTGAAATTAATTTCGGGCCGGCGAGGGGCGCCGTTTGTGGGGTTTTGATATCACTCTCCGGTAGAACTGGTTGATACTCTGCAAGTTTGCCTACGTAGCGTTCACTGTCAAATTTCAAGCCTTGACAGAATATATCACGCCAATTCTTTGGCGATATCTGGGCGGCGATATTATTGCCGTCTACCTTAATGCCGGCTGGATAAAGGCAACCTCCGCCGATGCTTTGCAGTAACTTTCGCTCATTAACTACATCAATTTCTGTCGGTGAATGGTTTAAAACTGCCCGTAGGTTAGTAAATTTGCCATAGTCTTCTTTTCGACAGTGGACTGAAATTGAACCCTGTCCAGGAGCAGTGGGCCAATCAATATCGCTTATTCGCATTGCGCCCATTGCTAGTACCCAGGGCTCAAGAGCATCGATCTGTAACAGCCTTTGTAAGCCAATTTCTGCCAGTATTATTGCATCGACTCTGCCTTCTTGTAATCGCTTTAATCGAGTCTCTACCTGACCTCTCACCGCAATTGGAATGATGTCAGGTCGCTTACTTAGCATGAAAGATTGACGCCTACCTGATACTGTTCCAACCATACCAGAATTTGGCACTATGTTCAATGCTTCATCAATCGTCGATTCAGTTTTTGACGCTAGTAACTCGGAAAGCGTCTGATGGCCACTAGAATGACGAAAGATAATCACATCATTGGTACATCCTCGCTCAAGATAGGCAAGTGTCGATAGATTCGAGGCAATCGAAACTGGTACGTCTTTCGAGGAATGAACAGCAATGTCAATTGTTCCTGAAATTAATTCTGCATCTACTGCATGGATGAATTGGCCAACCGAGCTCGCTAGGTCGCCGCCAAGTGACTGGTCACCAGTAGACGTTATGCCAATTATCTCGGTCTCAAGCCCTGATTGCTCAATCAGTGAGCGGGCACGATTTGCCTGCCACATAGCAAGATTAGAAGTCCTCGTCCCGATTCTTATTTTGTTCACAATGGGACCTCCGAGAGCGTAGACTTTTCATTGATGAGAATAATTGTTTCATTCACATCTTTGGCCACCCTCTTGAGAAGCGTTGGATTGATTTCTCGGTCAGTTGATAGAACCATTCTATCCAGGTCGTTGATGGTGAAAGGTCCGTCTTGGTTGCAAATCCAAGTTGCTATTTCACGGGAAAAGGCACCGAGCTGGGTCGTTGATTCACCAGCATGTTCGGACTGCTCCCATTGCTCAGAAAGGCTTTCTAAGGTTTGATACATAAACGACCGAAACTTTGCTCTGGTCTTATCAGTTAAAGCGGCCATAAACTTTCTTTGAATGTCTGTGATCAAGGTTTCGCTTTTTTCAATGGTAGATGAGTAATCCCACTCAACACCGAGTCTGTGTGCGGCTCTTATCCAGTATTCTGTGCCAAATAACTCGTGATTTTCAGCAATGCCGCTCGGATCGATTGATGGCGGCCAAGAAAAATCCATTATTACTGCTTTTGCCTGCGAGGGTATTGGGTTGGTTTTGTTGTATGTCGCGGTGTTATTACGAATTGTTGAGATAATTAGATTAGGTGAAATATCTTGAGATTTCCAGTCTTCAGCGGTCATCAGATTGACTTTACTGGCAATTTCTGGGTTACGCAGCGCTGCCTGTTCAGGCGACCTAGAAATTACTGATATGTCTGTTTGGCCCATTGATAGCAGAACTTCGACGGCCTTGGAGCCCATCTCGCCGAAACCTAGTATTAGCGATGATGTTGTTTGATTATTTGGCACTATTTCTTCCAGTGCGCTAGTAGCAAGATTTAGCATTGATTCTGTTGTCTGATTAAAGCCGAACTCTCGTCTGATCATTCGGTTTGCTGACACTACATGTTCAAAGAAGGAACTGTTTACATCACTAAGCAATCCGTGCTTTTTATGCCATGCAACCGATCCTCTGAACTGTGACATTACCTGTAATTCACCAATAATGAAGGAGTCAAGTCCACTACAAACTTTCACGAGATGACGCCAGACATCGATCCCAGTGAAGTGTTCAAACGGCGCAGAGCTTAGCGATGCTGTGCGTAAAACACTGGATTCTAATTCAGCACATGTAACATTAAATCCAACATATAGGACTCTATTACAGGTTGATAGTTCGAATAAATCTGAGTTCAGTGCTTGCTTAACATCGCGCAAAAAAGCCAGCCTCTGCTTTTTGCTGAGCCCTTCCGTGGTTAGATATTTTACATGCTCAACGTTGCTGGAATCTAATTTCATCGAAATCATGCTCACGCTGTTCATTAGCGTTTTTGCATCAACGGCTTTGCCATTTATCTCATGAGACGGTGGAGATGAGAAAAATTTGGTCAAATTTATATTAGGGCTCCCTAAAGTTTTCACTTGTTCACCCCCGCGTTATAAGGCTAACTCTCGACTCTTATCAATCTCTTTTCGCGGTAAATGAGTCGTTTACGACAGATTATTTTCCAGTATTTTTTTCGTCGAACCACCCGATTGGTTTAAAATCAACACGCAATATCGCATTTCCGTGGTTAAATGCTGGGCTAGTTGTATGAAACGGGCGACTAATTATAGTAAATTTCCGCGCAGTGTCGCGAAGGTAGACTCATAAAGGGGAGTTTTGTCGGCCAAGTGCTGAGAAGCGGTGATAACATGGCTCAAGGACTATACCAACACGTTCGTGCAACTTGGAAGAGACCCAAAGATGCGCTACCGCACATGTACCGTCAAGCCCGTATGGCACAGTGGCGAAGAGAGCCCGTCAACTGCAAAATTGACCGCCCTACTCGCCTAGATGCCGCCCGCAGAATGGGTTACAAAGCTAAGCAAGGTGTTGTTCTTGTTCGCACTAGAGTTCGCCGTGGTGGACTCAGAAAGGGTAAAATTCACATGAAGAGAAAGCCATCAAAAGCTGGTATCTCCAAAATCACCATGGCAAAGAATACTCAAAGAATCGCTGAAGAGCGGGTTGCCCGCCACTTCCCTAACCTGGAAGTCTTGAACTCTTACTGGGTT
>DAUW01000111.1:0-19935 GCA_002505355.1 Euryarchaeota archaeon UBA229
TTGAGGCTGTGCGCATGGTTGCCCTTAACATGAGGATGGAGAGATTCCGATGAGTGTACACGTGCGATTTGAAACCCCAACAGAAGTATCAGACAAGATTTATGAAATGATTCAGTCCAATTCCAACGGACGAATAAAGAAAGGCAGCAATGAAGTAACTAAGACTGCCGAGAGAGGCACTGCGCAATTCATTGTTCTAGCCGAAGACGTCAACCCACCAGAACTGCTAGCTCACATCCCACTTATTTGCGAAGAGAAAGGAATTCCATATGGCTATGTCCCATCACAAGAATTTTTGGCTAACGAAGCCGGTTTACCTAACGGTGTCAAGACCGCATCAATTGCCATCATGGAAATCAACAAAAGTGCTCAAGAGAAGTATCAGGAAGTTGTTGAATTGATTAACGGTCTAAAGGCTTGAGAATAATTCGGAGTTGGTTAAATGAGCGAGGAATTAGGTGGCTGGCCCGCAGAAGTAGTCGAAATAGTAGGCAGGACCGGTATGACCGGAGAGGCTACTCAAGTGAAAGTTCGAGTAAACGATGCACCAAACCCAAGAGACGTTGGTAGAATCATCACAAGAAACGTCCTTGGACCAATTAGAATTGGTGATATTTTGATGCTCCGTGACACTGGACGCGAAGCAAGAAAACTGAACGCTAGGTGATTGATGTGCCAGAAAGAAGAATATGCAGTTTCTCAGGAGATGAGATTGAGCCAGGCACTGGTATTATGTTCATTAGACGAGACGGAAGCATCATGTGGTTCAAGAACTCAAAAGCCAGGAAAAACATGGTCAAACTGGGGAGAAATTCCCGTAAGGTCAAATGGACCCGTCACTATGTCAAGGGCGGCATTCAATAAACCGGCGGATTTTGTTTCCGCATCCCTGATAAAGGGGTGATTTTTGGGTCGATGTGGTGAACATTGTGGAAACTACGTATGTTATGGTAAAGCCTGACGGAGTTCAAAGAGGACTTGTTGGTGAGATTATTGGAAGATTTGAACAAAAAGGGCTGAAACTTGTCGGTTTGAAAGCCATGGTTCCGACCGAAGAAATTGCGCGAGCGCATTATGCTGTTCACGCTGAGCGCCCGTTTTTCCCGGGACTGATTAAGTTTGTAACCTCCGGACCCGTTGTTTGCATGGCTTGGGCAGGACGAGATGCGATTAGTGTGTCAAGGAACTTGATCGGTCCAACCAACGGTCGAGAAGCAGCACCTGGGACTATTAGGGGAGATTATGGCATGGATATTGGCTACAATATGATTCACGGCTCAGACGCTCCCGAAACTGCTGAATTTGAATTGGGTCTTTGGTTCCCCGAGGGAGTAATGGACTGGGATCAAACAATTGCCAAGTGGTTTTACGAGTGATTTAACCCAACCCATTCTGTTGATAAGGAGGCCGTTGTATGTCGGAAACCGATCAGCCTACGGTATCAGATGAACCAATACGTGGTGACAATCGACAACCGATAGTATCAGTGCTTGGGCACGTAGACCACGGCAAAACTAGCGTCCTCGACCTTGTAAGATCAATCGGAAGCGAACGCCAAGCTAGCGTCATGGATCGTGAAGCTGGTGGTATAACCCAACACATTGGTGCTACTGAAGTACCAGCTAATGTGTTAAACGAAACCTGTAAGGCGATGCTTGGAGGTAAGGAATTCAAGTCTCCAGGATTACTGTTTATTGATACCCCCGGCCACCACTCCTTCGTCAGCCTGCGCAACAGAGGTGGATCTGTCGCAGATATTGCGATACTAGTCGTCGATATCATGGAAGGCTTACAACCACAAACGATTGAAAGTTTGAACACCCTTAAAGAAACCAAAACCCCATTTGTCATTGCTGCTAACAAGGTCGATCGGATTCATGGATGGCGCTGCGAAGCTGGGCGCTCGTTTATCCAATCTATGGCGGCGCAGAGAGAAGACGTAAAGTCCCTATTCGATGATAGGTATTGGAAAATGCTCGGCCAATTCTCCGAACACGGCTTTAACATCGAACGTTATGACCGAATCAAAGACTTTCGTCAGAATGTCGCATTGGTTCCAATGTCGGCGAAGGAAGGTGAAGGATTGCAAGATTTGCTCGCAGTGAGCGTAGGGTTAGCAGAGCGATTTCTTGAGGACAGATTAACAGATACTATCGGACCAGCTATGGGTACTGTTCTCGAAATGAGAGACGAAGTTGGAATGGGGAAAACTATCGATGTTATCCTGTATCGTGGTAATTTGAAAATCGGCGACAAAATCATGCTTGCCTCCAATGATGGGGCATTCACCACGCACATCAAGGGTTTGAAACGACCCAAAGGCATGTCAGAAATGCGTGATGCTGGCAAGCGGTGGGAGAATTTTTCTGAGATACAAGCAGCCTGCGGAGTGAAGATTGTTGCACCAAATTTAGAAAATGCCATTGCTGGAACTACCCTACATCTAGCAAATAATTCTGAACAGAAATCCAATGCTGAGCAATCGATTAGAGAAGAGTGGCGTGGAATTTACGACAAAATGCCAATAATGTGTTCGGTGTGTAAAAAAGTATCACCTCGTGTTGAGTTTATTGCAAATTGCCAAAATGGTACCTGTAAGGGAGCGGTCGAGGAAAAGGATGGTGTGGTAATAAAGGCAGATACTGTCGGTGGATTAGAAGCATTAGCCTTTGAATTATTCAAACTAAAAATTCCTGTGAGGCAGGCAACTGTCGGCCCGGTCAATAAAAAAGACATATTAATGGCAAAATCAATTCAAGACCCCCTGAACCAAGCAATACTCGGATTCTCTACCAAACCAAACACCGAGGTTGCCGAAGAATTATCCAAGAGTGAGGGGGAAATCGCTTTCTTCAGTGGTGCAATAATCTATCACATCATAACTGCTTTTGAAGAATGGCGAGACGAAAAGCAAGCGGCAATAGAAGCTGCCCAAAGAGAATCTTTGGTCTACCCAGGAAAACTGCTGTACCTGAAAGATCATACCTTCAGAGCGAAGAATCCGGCCATTGTTGGAATGCGCGTGGTCGGTGGTCGCTTACACATTGGCCAGAGGTTGATGAAACTAGACGGCACCCCCGTCGGACAGGTTAAGAGTTTGAGGACAAGGAACTCAGAAGATGTCAGAGAGGCAAACCAAGGCGATGAAGTCGCAGTAGCAATCCAAGGACCAACCGTCGGACGACACATCGATGAGTTAGACGAGTTCTATGTTGATGTCCCCGCTTCCCACGCCAAACGACTGAAGAAATTAGAACTAGACCCTGTCGAACAGGAAATTCTCGATGAATTGATTCGGCTGCATCGAAAGGTTGACCATTTTTGGGGCCGATAAGCAAAAATAACCATGATACATAATGACATATCACAACCTCACATTCATATATGGAATGTTTTGGTTCTTATTTGTAAGGAGTTGCAAATATGGAAGCAGGATTCTCCCCTAACGCAGGCATGCCAGCACCGGCTGGCTCACAGGATTTGATAGGTACAGTCTCAGCAATCTCCAACAGTTTGATGGGCGAGGTCAGCAAAGTTATCATTGGCAAAAATGAAAATCTACGCCGAGTTACCGTCGGAATATTGTCAAATGGTAATATGCTGCTGGAAGACTTCCCCGGCCTTGCTAAAACTCTGCTGGCAAACACCTTTGCGCGGGCGCTTGGCTGTAAGTTCAAGCGTGTACAATTTACCCCAGATTTGCTACCTTCCGATATCATGGGTACCTACATGTACGATCAGAAATCTGGTGAATTCAAACTCAGAGCCGGTCCTTTGTTCTCCAATATTCTACTAGCCGATGAAATCAACCGAGCTCCGCCAAAAACCCAAGCTGCCCTGCTTGAAGCGATGGAAGAAAAACAGGTGACAATTGAAGGAATAACTCACAAGTTACCAGCACCCTTCGTGGTATTGGCAACCCAAAATCCAATTGAACAAGAAGGTACATACCCATTACCCGAAGCTCAAATGGACCGATTCTTGATGAAGATGTCGATGGGATACCCGGACAGATCAGAAGAAAAAGCGATTCTAGCAAGAAGAAAATTAAGAGGAAAAGATAATCATGATGTCGAACAGGTAACTTCTCCAAAGAAGGTTGTTGCCATGCAAAAAGCCCTGGAAACAGTCCATGTTGATCCTGCAATCCTATCCTACATTGTTGAAATCGTTCAGCGCACAAGAGAAGATCACCGTGTGGTCAACGGCGCCTCACCTCGTGCCAGTCAGTCACTGTTCAAGACTGGTAGAGCCGCTGCGGCAATTGCTGGTAGGAATTATGTCATTCCAGACGACATAAAGGGTATCGCTCTACAAATTATCTCGCACCGAATAAACATGAAACCAGAAGCTAAGATACGTGGTATTACCGGTATGCACATCGTAAGAAAAATTCTTTCCGAGGTTCCGGTGCCGGTTATTCAACCAATGTGAGAATGGTCGAAACCAACCTTGCATTGAAAGAGGGGTCCCTCACTGGGCCTAAATGTCCGGGAGTTGTGAATTGTGAATCCGTACAAGATGGTCATCGCTGTCGCCAATCAGAAAGGCGGATGCGCAAAGACCACCACTGCGGTAAACCTAGCAGCAGCATTATCCAAAGGGTCCAAGCGACAAAAACTTCCTCCTGCTAAAGTACTGCTAATTGATTTAGACCCACAGGGCAACTGTGCAACCTCATTTGGTGTCGAAAAGAAGAAAGTCAAGAGAACGGCCTATGATTTATTGACTAATGATACTGGTGAGGATTTACCCTTGATGGATGAATATCTCATTTCACCCAGTGCACTCACAGAAAGTATGCAGGAAGCGTGGAGTATGAGGAACAGTGGCAAAGCCGCCCCAGAAAATCTTACTGTGGACAATTTATGGTTACTACCAAGCGATATCCACCTGTCAGGTGCAGAAATTGAATTGAGTCACAAAATCGGCAGAGAAACTAGACTAAGGGAAGCTCTGGCGCCGATAATTGACAACTTTGATTATGTTATTATCGATACTCCACCGTCACTCGGATTGCTATCAATCAATGCAATGTGTGCCGCTAATTGGGTCATGGTCCCTGTCCAGGCCGAGTATTATGCCTTGGAAGGCTTTAGCATGTTAATGAACTCAATTAAAATGATTCAGCGCAGAATCAACCGTAATCTGAAAATCTTCGGAGTTGCTATGACTATGGTGGATGCGAGATCAAAGTTAAGTCGCCACGTTTGCGATCAAGTCAATGCAAAAATGCCAAAAAAATTGTTCAAGACCACGATTAGACGGCTAGTAAAGGTGGCTGAAGCACCATGGTCTGGTGCACCTACTGTATTACTCAACAAGCCAACCAACTCAGGTGCTGGAGCCGGATCATTAGAGTATTGGACGCTGGCCAAAGAATTTCATCAGCGAGTTATGGCGATGCGTCGAGAATTTGGAGTCAGTGAACAACCCCGTCTGTTATTGGATAGAAATCGATGACCGAAATAAGTAATCCACCGCAAAAACCACCGGCAAGCGCGGCTTTCTTTCGCGGAGGTTAAGTATTCCTTAGCCGGCACCAACATCGGGATAAGCCATGACAGCAGAAGGTATGACGTCGATAAGCGTGAGTTATGAGGTTCGTAGGCAACTAAACACTATGCGAACCTTGAGTGGTTACAAAAGCGTGAATGAGTTTCTAAACGATTTAATCAGAGCGCACAAAATCACCAAGATGAACGGAGAAATCGAAACCTTGAGAGAGCGCATGAAAGCCGTCGCTGATGTAGATGTCGAACACCTAGTAGATCGGTTAAATCTATCTCCATTTAGGGTTTGATAACATGATGGAGTGGCGTCCAAAGGGATACCTGTTTGATACAAATAATCTCATTCGAGCACTATTTGATGAAAATACTGCTGAAGGGCAACTACTAGAGGCTGCTAATGCAGGTTATATCGAACTATTTGCCAAATCAAAGTCTTGGAATGCTGTGTTGTGGTTAGTTATGAATACCATTGTTGAGGGTGGTAAACCACTGTATACTGGTGAAGAATTAGGGAAATTAAAACACTCCCTGCCGATAGTCTGGAAATAATCAGTTATCACCAAATTTTGCTAGCCATTCATGGCCGTACCATTCCCACTGATCCATCGTCCAACCTTCCGGTAATCCAGATGCGGGGAGCGGAGGAGAAGTCGTGGGTTTTTCGCCCGATGCCTCAGCACTACTATCTTCTAACATTGCAGATACCTCCTCTTCAGAGGTTTCACTACCGGTAATTTCGATGCCCGCCAGTTCACTCATATCGGTTGTTTCATCATATAATTCATCTGCCGAAACGACAGTAGTCGTAGATTCCTCCGGCTCCGTAGATTTTTCAGTGAAATCCATAGCAGCAACCTCATCATCCCATGAATCATCAGATTCAATACCGCCGGTTGCTGATAGGCCCGCTGTTCCTTCGAGGGCTTCCTGATTTGCGGTATTCTTATCTTTTGGCTGGAACGGAACACCATAGCGCTTAACTAAATCGTTCAGCTTCCGCCGTCTAACAATGAAACTGCCCAATAAGATTAACACTGTAGCAACAATAAAAATTCCGCCACCTACAAATGCAACATCTTTGATTGCCGCAACCAAACTATCCTCTTCTTCCAATAGCCCAGCGTCTTTTTGAGCTAACCAAGCAGCATATGAAAGATCTGTTTCTCCGGCTGATTTGTCTCTACTAAGATACTCTTGATAATCAAGGTCATTCCACGACTTGCAAGAGTTGGACTGGTCGCCGGAAATTCTACAGTAGTCCTCTTGAGTGATTATCAAAAACTCAGTGTCGTCATAGTCAGCGTTAGAACCAACACCATCACCGTCTGAATCAAACCACTCATCTGCGTTGGAAGGAAATTCGTCAGTCAAATCGTCGAATGAATCACCATCTGTATCCAGGCACCCGAATTTTTCAATTATTGTGCCGTCAAGACGGATTTCTTGGGTAGAATTACCTGCAACTGAGGGACATGAATCAGGTTTTGCGGCAGGGGCTGGATTGTCTCCATACCCATCCTCGTCCATATCCTGCCACTGCGTGCCGTCGTTAGGCAGGGCGTCAGCGCCGTCAGCAATTGTATACTCATCATCTGCGTTTGAATAAAAATCAAAATCGGTATCTAAACAACCGAACCTATCTAATTTAGAAAAACCAGCAACATCCGGGCAGGAATCTGGGGAATTGCCTAGCAAATTATCCCCGTAACCATCCCCATCAGTATCATTCCACTGAGTAGAATCTTCAATGAATTTGTCACCCATTAAGCCATCTTGATTATCGCCATAACCATCACCGTCTAAATCCGCCCACTGCTCACTATTTTGTGGAAACAAATCACCCTGCTCGCCAAACATGTTATCACCATATCCGTCACCATCTGAATCTCGGTGTTGTTCTGGGTTATTTGGGAACTCATCACCGTTCACACCGTTGATGTTGTCACCAAAACCATCACCATCAGCGTCGATTTGTTGGGTTACATCAGTTGGAAAATCATCAACTGAATCGATTACTCCGTCTCCATCGCTATCAATATCATAATACATTATCCCAGCAAACAAACCGGAGTTGTATATGACCGAGATTTGTCCGGTAATGTCACTTATCGCGTAAAATGCAGTCGAGGTGGTGGCTAAATCACTGACTTTGGTAAAAGTGGTTTTGTCAATTAAGTGGAATGTGTTACTACTATCCAAAACCGCATACTTGCTATCATCAAAGTCCTGAATTGCGGCTATTTGATCGGAGCCCAAATTCAACGACATGTGACTCCAAGAGTTATTGATATCGTAGCGATGTAATTGGCCGTCGCCTGTCCCGGCCAGCAGTATTCCCTCTGTAGGCTCAAGCAATGCGCTGACATATGAGTTCGGTTGATTCATCTGCGTCACTAGACTGCCATATTGATCAAAGATATGCAACTTAGTATCGAAACCACCCAGTACAATACTGTCGTCTGACATTACTTCAAACGAGAAGAATCCGGATGAAACTGTACTAGTCTGGTAGTTTGTATAAACTCCACCAGAATACTCTTTGGCTTTTCTTGATCCGCTATGATATGCTAACCAAACCTCACCGTCTGAATCCCAGTCTAATGAATCCGGGATGCTGGATAAACTAGTGTCGTGCTCGTTTTGCATTGTATCTAAATTAAAGGTCAAAAACCCGTTGTCATAGATTACTGCAAGTAACTTTTCACCTGCGTCTAGTTTAGCATATGACGCATTGATGTTGAGGTTATGTGACCACAATTCCGTGATTTTGCCATCTTGACTGGTGCCAGAAAAAAGTACGCCATCGCTTTGTAACATGAGAATTGTCTGATCATCGAGAGTATGGGCAAAAACGATATTCGAATCAAAATTTTGAGTCGTACCTGATTCTACTAAATTACCGGTCGCTGTAGACGAGGGAATCGAAGCAACAGCCAAACTAGCTATGACAACCAAAGCGAATACAAAACCACGCTTCATGGCCTTGCCAAATCCTTTGAGGATATGAACACAGCGTTAATTTGCCCAAGAATCACTCATCGCTGTCAGGCTTTTTCTTCCCCATGTCTTTAGGCGGTGGTGCACCACGCGTCTTTTTAGCAGGTTCGAGCATATGTTTAACAGGGGTTAATTTTGCTAACTTAGTCTTCGGTTGTTGTTGAGGAATCATGGTCTTGGTAATTGGCCGCAGGGTTGCTGTTTGCTCAACGACCTCACCATCAGTGAGTTCTTCGACAAGCTCTTCTTGCTCAGCTACTTCTTCGGCGACCGGCTCAATAACCTCCTCAATTGAGGTTTCTGGGATTACTTCCTCGGTTGCCGGTAAGACCTCTGGGGTGCCTAATTTCTTGATCGGCCTCGGAAGAATTGAGGCTGTGGCTGGTTTCACTTCACCAATCGGTGATTTGACTGGTCTAATTAGTGGGGTTGTTGGAGTTAGGGGTTTCGCACTGGATGTTGGTGCCCTCATACCGGCTAAGCCGATTCTAGGTTGAGGTGCCTCTTGGGCGGCAGTCGAGCCAAGAATACCGCGCATTGGTCGACCACCTGTCGCCCCGAGTAAGGATGGTCTAGCGCCAAGCGTTGATGGGTCCGGTAAGGTAACGGGTTGTTTGCGATCCTGCCCAGAGATGGATTGCATCCACATCTGTCGCTTCTCCGCTTTAGTATCGAGGTTTTGTAATTCTCTAAACTCCTCTTGCCGTGTTTTATACTCTGCTTCATCTAAATCGATTTCTCCTTGAACCTGCTTTTCGACCGCTTCGCGCATTTTTATTTCTGCAGTTTCCTTGAAATTGTCCATTTTCTCGCTTAGATTTTGTAGCCTGTCCCTAATTTCAGCACGCTTTAAGCCTAACTGTGCCTCAATTTCGGCACGAATCAGTGCCTCTCGCTTTCTGATTTCGATTAATGCCTTGTTGCGCATGATTTCTTCGCGCTTATCCAGTTGACGTTCAAGTTGCGAAGCGACCTCTTCCTCTTTACGCTGCTTGAATTCTTCTAGACGGTCCTCCATATTGACCTCGAGCTCCAATGCTGTTTCCTCTTTTAACAACTCGAGATGGGTTTCGAAGGTCAACCGTTCATTTCGCAATCCAGCGTCTATTTCTGACATTATCGCCTTGCGCGCAGCCACCTCGCGTGACTGGAACTCTAACTCTAAGCGTTCAGCCCATTCAGACTTCTTTGAATCATATTGCTCCTCAAGTTGCTCTCGAAGTTCATTCTCTCGGTCATAACGGAACCTTGCTAATCGATTTTGTATCTCTGCTTCTCGGGCACTGCGATAACTCGTGTACTCAGATTCCATACGATTTTCCAGCTCGCGCTCAATGTCCTGCTTGAGAGTCTTTGAGATATCGTCAACCGCCTTTGAGAATGTGATATCATACTTTTCTCGCAACCTAGATTTTCGATCTGCCAACCGTTCAGTGTGCTTAGATTCCAATTGCTTCTCGATTTCGATACGAAGTTCATCCTTCCTGCGGGCAATGGCCAGTTCGACATCCTCGCGCATTTGATCTTCGAGATCATCTGTTTCTTGGCGCAAACGAGTTTCTAATTCAGCTTGAATCTGTTGTGCAATGTCCTCTTCTAATCGAAGACTGCGGCGATCGTATTCTGATTTGAGTCTGGTCTCGCGTTGCTTGAGCCGGGCCCTTAGTTGCTGCTCGAGCCTGGTTCGGATTCCCCGCCGCAACTGCTCTTCTCGTTCGGAGAGTTTGGCGGCATGACTCTCTTCAAGTCGACTAAGCTCGTGAGCCTCCATTTGTTTGAATCTAGCCTCCATATCGTCGGATAGTGAAGCCTCCATTTCTCTAATCTTAACTTGGAGATGTTGATTGTATTCAAGTGCTATACGTTCTTTTTGAATTTCGAGACGCTGTTTATGCTCCTTCTGAAGTTCAATCTCAATCTGCTCCTTTAGTTGCCCTTTAAGCTCCTGAATTCTGACATCTTGCTCAATCTCAAATTGTTCTTGAAGAGTATCTATCTTTCTATTTAGCCGCACCTCATACTCAGAACGTAATTTAGCCTCTTCATTGATTAACGCATCTTGCTCAAGGTTTACCAACTCGGTCTCCATTTGCTCACGAAGCTCTTTTTCCAAGGCATCGATTGTTAGTTCATGCTGCACGGCTAGATCCTTAGCGAGGTTGTCTTGCATAGCAATTACGCGCTCATTTATTGCCTGTTGTCGGAGTCTACGCTCTCGACGGATGTCGGCACGGAGACGCTCTTCTTTGCGGAATCGCGCACTGGTCATTTCGCTTTGTGAAAGCGATTGGGTTCCACCCCTTGTAAATTGAGATCTAAGGGCGGATAGTGACATTCGGTCGCCGTTTTCTTGGCCACCACGAGTTGAGTCAGCAGATGACCCCTTCTTGCTATCGCTCGCACTCATAATACCCATCCGATGTGTTATCCATTTCTAATCATACATAAGGAGCGCGATGAATTAGCCTTACTATACGGCGTTTTTAGCATGTTATCAATTATTCCAAATGATTCAAAATAATTCAAAATTGAACAAAAAATATCTTATCGCATGCTGGACAGTCTACCTCTCGCCTTCCTGGTTTCTTTTTCATCCTTAATCGACGATCACATGCTGGGCAATCAACCTCTATTTTAGGAATATTTTTTGTGACCACAAACTGACAATCACAGGCAACACACTGTAAATTAGCGGGTCGGGAATCTACCCCCACAACTAGAACTTTTTCGCATCCCGGGCAGCTGACTTTTTCTTGGCGCCATTTTTTCCGCGTGCCCTCATGCTCAATTTTTACTCGAGCAGAGCACTTCTGGCACTGCACCTCACCAAGTTCCATAGGTAACATCTCGTCACATTTAGGACAAGACAATGCGGGAGGTGCAATCCTTGATTCTACTGACAATTCTTCAGTCATCTAATCACCTAATCTTCTCCTATCAAAGCTATTTTTTCGGGGACAAAGTTCCACGGTAGGTCTAGGTTTATGCCTAGTTCCTGAGCTAATTTCTCTAACAGTAGTTTGGCGCCAACCCGATCTCGTGAACCTTCTAACGAAATTACATGAGTGTTTTGATGGTTTAAATCTACGGATAAATTGCTGTTAGCCGGTGGAGATTTTACGGCATTGGTAACCGATAGAATCTCTGGTAAAGTAACCTTATTTGCCACTCGCCACCAGCGAGCCCGTCCAGCATCTCGGTGGTTTTCAATCAAATTTAGCGAGGCTAATTTTTTCAGGTGATGGTATAGATTGTATCGGTCGACGTCAACAATATTTTGCAGCTGTACGGTACTCATTTCTTCTGCGCTACTAAGCGAGATGTAGAGGCTTCTTCGGGTCGGGTGGGCAAGTGCAGCGGTTATCGGGTCTGCTCTTACTCGACTCATCTTCGCACCGACGCGTGATAGATGCCACTAGGGTTTAAGATGTCGCGTGGTTTTGATTTGGCAAAACTAAATTTGATGATTCTCCAGTTGTATAATGTGCTCGCAGTTGTTTAACTAACTGGACCGTGTCTAGCCACAAATTTCTCAACGTAACAAACATCATCGACATCATGTTTCCTTTGCCAGACAATCTGGCTCCGTTGAAAATGACGACTAGTACTGAGCCTTCATGGATTAGAACTCCTACCCATAGTTGATCATATAACTGGTTGATAACCGAGAATACTAGGATAAATGTTATTGATACTGAGAGTATTATATTACCAATCAAGGCTCTATTCATCTTTACAGACAAATCGTACAAATCGACCAGCATCTTTGGCTCCTCTCCGGGAAACATAATGTCTGCAGCCTCCATGTTTACCGATTCTCCGGTGCCAACTGCAATACCAATATCTGCGACTGCTAACGCAGTTGAGTCATTAAAACCGTCACCGACCATCATCGTTACATGACTCTTAGAGCGATCTTCAACCCATCTAACCTTGTCCTCAGGTGAGAGGCCACCGAGGGCAGATGATTCGGGCAGTCCAACACTTTTTGCGAATGCTGTAACGGATGACTGCGAGTCTCCAGATATTATCTCAACGCTGATTCCTCGGTCGATCAAACCATGGATTAATTCTTTACTGCCTTCTCTGGTATCGTCGTGAATGAAGGTAAATAGAGCAATCGCTTGTGAATCCTTGGTCAGTATACTAGCGCCATAACCGTCTAACTTCGCCTGTTCTAACGCAGCAACAAGGTTTTCAGGCACAGTAATTTTGTGCTTATCCGCCATGTCTGCTCTGATGAAAGTGACTTCTTTACCATTGGAGAAGCCTTTGACTCCGGCTTCAATATCGGCGATTCCGGCAACTGATGTTGGATCGATAGCTTCATTCTCAAGATATTCTAGCACAGCTATTGCATAAGGATGAGATGAACGCTTCTCGAGGCCGCCAGCAAGCGCTATTGCGGCATTTCTTTGCCGGCCCTTGGCAATTGTTATTGAACCAATTACCGGTTTGCCTGAAGTCAATGTTCCTGTTTTATCGAGTAAGACATGGTTTACCCTTGACAATTTTTCGAGGATGCTCCCGCCTCGAACTATTGCCCCCATACGCGAAGCACGACTTAGTGCAGCAGCATGCGGCATTGCGGCAGCGAGCAGGAGGCCGCATGGACAGGCAACAACCCAAAGCAGTAGGATTATCTTCCAATTGCTGGATGGGAACATAAAATACCAGACTGCTAAGGCACCAAATAATACAATTGGCACCCATATGGCGCTGAATTTTTCGATTTGATTTTGTATTGGTGCCTTTTCTTCCTTGAATGCGTGGATTGCATCGATTAACCCGGATAGTCTGGTATCTTCACCGACTGCGGTAACATCGAGTAGAACCGGCCCCCTTGATAGCACAAGACCTGCATTTAACTCATCACCTTTACCGACCTCGACAGGAACTGATTCACCAGTAAGCGGGGCCTTATCTAAAGCCCCAAAACCATCGACAATTATTCCGTCAGCCGGAATTAGCTCACCGCTCCTTATCTCAAGTATATCCCCAATATTGACCAAATCGAGTGATATTATTTCATGCTCTTCAGGTGATTTGTGATGATGGTGGTGGTCAACTGGTTGTATTGGACTGGTGTTCTGCTGCACTGTAAACACATTGAATTGATTTGGCTTAGTTAGTTTAATTGCAGGATTAAGGACTTTCCTCGCCGTTCGGGGAATTCTATCGAGGCCACCTTGCATTAATTTTCGGGCATTTTCTAATGCGCTCGTTTCAAGATGTCCCGCCATAGCTACCAAAATAACCACCATCAATGCTTCTTCCCACATCCCCAATACTGAAGCACCGATAACCGCAATACTGGTCAAAACTTGAAAGCCCATTTGTTTTGAAAGCAGACTTGCGACTGCTTCGTGAAACATTTGCAGGCCACCAACCATCACACCGTAAGCGCCAATGAGCCCGAGGATAATCGGTGACCAGCCAAGAAATTCACCAAGGAAAATTAGGAACAAAATTGGAATCGCGATGGCTCCGCCAAACAATCGCCACTGATCCGGTCTTAGACGGGTGGAGGATGCTTCAGTAAATCTGGGCTCCAAACCCGTAACCTGTGTTAGAGAGCGATCTCTTAATTCTCGCAAATCCTTGCCTGGTGTGGGGACTAACTGAAGTAAGATCTCATCATCTTTAGTAATCTCTACATCAAGCACACCGGGCTGGCGTAGAAGTAACCGCCTTACGTCTTTTTTCTCAATATCATTGCGTTTTGCTATGGCGTTAGGCTTCGCAGAGGACAGTAAATTTAGTGGTACATTTGGTGGATGACCCAGTGATTTCAGAACTGTGGAAACCTGTGAAATCAACCCTTGGTCGAGGTCTACCGTCATCTTTATTTCGCCAGCGGTTGCTGAAATTTCTGGCTCGATTACTTGATTCAAGTGGGACAAACCACGCATGGCTTTAGAGGCGCAATCCGGGCAGTCCATGGCAATAAGGGGCCACTCAACTTGGTACTTACCGCCTGCTTGTTCGACAACTGTTGTATCAATTATTTCGGCATCGAGGATTACTGGATCAGTTTCCTTGACCTTACCTGTTTTGGGTCTAGGCTTTTCCCGTGATTTTTTAGTCGCTGGTTTGACGATGTCGTCTTCGAGTGACATGAATGGCTCATCGTCACTACCACCCGCCATGTGATATGGTTGTAGTCAATGTTCATGAATTCTAGCATTAACCTAAAATTCTGGTGATGAGAAATTTCATTGCCTTCACACGACTAGACCAAATCATGCGATGGCTGCCTGATGGCTGGAAACCAAAGGTAGTTGCAGTAGACATCGACGGCACCTTAACCAACGAAAATAAACTGATAGAACCAAGCGTGATTAAGTCTTTGCAACGACTAGAACAGGCTGGTATTCCAGTGATACTAGCCACCGGAAATGTCAGAGCAATCACCTACGGTTTGTGGCGATTTCTCAACCTTAGCGGTCCGATATGTTGTGAAAATGGTGGAGTATTATGGCATCCAGACTGGGGAGAGACCAACTATCGCGCTGACGGTAGTGAAGCCAAAGCCGCCGCACAATGGCTGGCAACAAAAATTGACGGCCTTGATTGGGAAGGGATTGAAACCAACCAATGGCGAGAAAGTGAATGGTGTTTGGCGCCTGATGAGGATTTGGAAAAAATCACTGAACTGATTAATGATAGCGAATGGTCTCACCTCTCCGTGGTTCGCACAGGCTTTGCAATTCATTTGATGGAGCCTCAATTATCAAAAGGCTCTGGTCTAAAGATAATTCTAGATAAAATGGGCTTACAGCCAAAGGATTTGTTGTGTGTCGGTGATGCACCCAATGACTTGTCCATGTTTGAAATGGCTGGCTGGTCAGTGGCTGTTGGCGGGGCTTTCGCCTATGTCTCTCAAACTGCGGATTTTGCATCACCATTTCTTCATGGCAAGACCATTGCACCACTGGTTGATGCCATTCTCGCTTAAATCAAACAATTCACGACCACAGGATACTACCTTTTTTAGAATCAACTACTAAAACTAATCCATGGGTGACGTTGAGAGCGAAGACGAAGATTATACTCGAGTCACGATATCGACCATAATAGGCGTTTCAATTCTCATTCTCTTATACCTACTGTTCTCTGATTTGACACAAAATGTTGCGGAACGAGCTGACAGTTTTTCCAGTTCTTCATGGTTAACCTTTCTGTATAGATTTGTGTGCTTCATCGTTTGTGGTTATGCAATTGTCTACATGTTTAGATGCGGGCCTGGTAATATGCACGTAGTGAATTTGAAAGACAACAGTGACGTTCTATTACATCCGCTCGGGAAGGAAAAGTTCGTTACATTTTCCTCTTGGACACTACTTGCGTGCACTGGATATTTTCTGCTATCGTTGGTAAGTCAAATCCAAAGTAGTTTAAATTTTAATCAAACTTCTTGGTTACCATCATTGCAAACTGCGCTGTTTTGCATTGGTATATCTATGGCATTTCAGACCGCAACCGTCGTTAGATACATTATTCTTCCAAATATGGTCAAAAATAACAATTCACATAACCACATGTTCCTGTATCATGAGCAAATTATGCATAACTTCACTGCAATATTCCTTATGTTTGAGATGCTAATGGTTCAGCCGAATTTAAGCCCTCAATTTGCCTTGTTTGGGCTGCTAATAGGTATAGCTTACGTCGCATTTGCCTATGCGGTAGCCTATTTTGGCGGTGGTTATTTTGTCTACAGTTTCCTCCATCCAAAACCGAAAATTGCTCCGGTTTTTGCCGTCGGTCTTGCTAGCAGTATTGCAGTTTTTTATCTAGGGATTTGGGTGTTGAGTTCAATTAACGACTCATTTATCTGGCTGAGTGTGATTATCTCTACTCTATGGCTTGCCTTAATTGTCCAATTTAGGCCGAGCCCTAATTTGAGTTGAAAATATTTGAATATCTTAATCAGGAGGGCTTATTGTGCAACCCGAGATTGACCCCAGTCAACCGCAAAATCAACTATGGGGTGGTGGAGGATTACCCCTTGATCAACAACAACCGGCACCGTCACAACAACCAATAATCATCACTAAACCAAAATACAAACCAGAATTAAATCTTAGATATATCTCAACAGCGATATACATTTTAGGATTAGTGATTGCAATCGCTTTGCCGTTCGTTGGTGGTGATGTGGATATTTACTTAATGTTTGAAATTTCAAGCTACGTGTGTTGCTCATCGTTCATACTAGCGCTGTTAATTGACGCAGTGTACCTTAAGGGTAAATCTGACTGGGAGAGCTCTCTTGGCTTACCGAACACTTGGAGTCTAGTAACTCTCGTACTCAGCGTTATCATTGCTCTTGGACTAATTATGCTACTGATTATTAACATAATGACTAGAATAAGCTATTCGTAACACGTCATGGTGGCGAGGGCAGGATTCGAACCTGCGAAGCTTTACGCAGAGGATCTTGAGTCCACCCCCTTTGACCGCTCGGGAACCTCGCCAGTGATTCAGCGGTGTAGCACTTCATTCTTGACTATTCCTCTTCGAATTCTGCACCATGATGTTGCTGATTGATATCTCTCTCTCGCTTCCTAATGGCTATTTGTTCAAGGTGATACTTCGTGTACTGCTCCAGCTGCTTTGATCTTTGTCGGTAGATATAAGAGAATCCACCAACTGTGATAATTAACAAAATAACTACCAAACCTAGGGTGCCCATTAATTGGTCTTGGTTTGATTCAAATTCCGCAACATCTTCGATGACCAGCATTTCTGACCGAGAGTAGTTTTCCAATACAACGGTTACCTCGATGTCTCCAGTCCTCCAAGCTTCAATTGTCCATTCGATTAATTCCCACTTGCCGCCCTCAACGAACAGTTCTTGACTGTCTAACAACACTCCAGAATCATCAATCAGGCTTACCGTCACGTTACCTGACGCTAGTCCAGTGTTGACTATTCTGGTTGCGACAACTAATGATTCACCGTTGGTTGGTTCTACGGTTCGCAACTCAACTAGACTTATCGTCGGTACAAAATCGACCCAGGTAACTCTTGGTAACAGTTTTTCATTTTCGGTGGCAAAACCGGTTAATGATTGGCCAGCATTATCATAAAATGAGAGCCATATTGACAACTCATCTCCTTCCATTATCGTGTAATTACCCATATTACTCAGATCTACTGACTGCATAAATTGGTAAACACCTTCGTCAGTTTGGATAATCGGCATACGATGGGAAAATGGTTGGCTGTTAACGATAGAACCATTGCGGAATAGATCCCAATTGACTAACAATTGATCAGTCAACACTGGCGTTGACTCAATTATATTTCCTTGGAAAAGAACCTCATCTAGTTGGTCGGATTCAAGCCTCAACAAATCCGCTAATTCAATTATTAATCTAGGACTGGTTGAATCAACATGTATCACGCCAGTTTGTGTGTTGTTGAGCAGTGAATTGGACGATGATGCCCAAATTATCAATTCGTAGACATTGGTATCGATGTCGTCTGGAATTTCAAACGCACATACCACCTGACCGTTGGTAAATTCCAGCGTCACCTGGGTCATAGACAAACCATTTACCATGCAACCAATCTCATCACTCACCGATAGGTTTCGCAGAGCTATGTCTGTGCCGTTGTGGTAAAGATTGCTGGATGCAATAATCAAATCGCTTGGACTCGCCCATAAAACCGCATCAACCGTTGAGCCAATTGGTCTGGTCCGGTCAACAAATTGAATAGTATCGAGCGATAACTCAGCATTAATTGCCCAAGAGAGTCCTCGCAGGTATGAGGTCCCGAGTTGTAAATCCTGTCCATCATCGAAAACCTTGAGGGAAGGAATGCCTGACAAATTTGGATTTGAATTGACGGCTGACCAGCTAAGAACGAACTCTGTCTCAACCAGCCACTTCTGCAAATTTGGAATCTTTGACACTTTGATTATTGGTGCACTTTCATAGCACAGCCGGTCGAATTCAATCAGATTGCCGCGCGGGAAATAATCGATGTAACATTGCTCTGGTGTATCTCTTCCAACCAAAGCGATACTAATTTTACCAATAGACTCAATACCATTGTAATCGGTTATCCCATAACTGAAGGTATGTTTGTGTGATGGTAATATTTGACCATCGACTAAATCTAGGGACAACGCTGAAGTATCCATCAAAGTTTGAAATTGGTCTTGCACAATTATTGTAGCTGCATCCTGGTCAATCCCGAAATTACCACCATTTTGCAGACTATTACCTGCTAGATCATCGATTGCCAAAACAATGCTAAGTCTACCGGACTCAAAAGGTCCCTTTACTTCCTGCCAAGACATTGCGGGAATATCCAATATCGCAATATTTGAAGCATAATTTACTGATACTGTTGTAATACGATACTCTTCTGGGTCCATAATAGCGTCACCGTTGCTATCATCGGCATACTCTGCCCAAGTGTAGACTACTAATTCGGTGTCTAAACCTTCCACATCCTCAATGACGACTTGAAGTGGAATGTCCTGATTTAATGTCCAGACGTGACCATCTGCGTTGACGATACCTGCAGGATCGTAAATATTGATTGCGCTTACCGTCGGGCTGCCGGTATCAAAGATAAATCGTGTTTTGAGATTTACCGAAGTGCGGTCTTCAGCATCAGGATTACCCTCCGCCGCTGGACCTACTCTTGAAATATGAACGGAGATCTGAATGCTGGTATTTGATGGTACCTGGCCTCGCTCTGGTGTCATTATTTGTGCAGAGAAAAGTCCTCCTGATTCAACTTCAGTAAACCATGAATTAGTCCAAATAATATCCTCAGCATGCCACTCATCTACCCCTCCGGAGACGTTCACCGGCGGTACTGCGGTCAACCTGATTTCTACCTGTGCGTCACCATGGCTCACCAATGCATTATTGATTCCTTCAAACCGGACCTTCCCGCTTATTGCTAGAGAATTGCTATCTGACAACCGATATGGCCATTGTTGGTTAGTCCAATCACTTATTAGATTGTCATCGGCATCATGAACCGAAAATTCAAACACCTCAAGATCGTTTTCAATCTCATTAAACTGGGTTTCTCTTACAACAGTTGTTGGACCTGTTGCTAGACCGTCCAAATCAAAAGAATTAGCCATCCAAGCGATATCATCGATGTCGTTTAATCGCCAATTACTCTGCAGTACCCACGTGATCAAACAGTACCCTTGATCACAGGACACGGTGGATTTATGTTCATTAATTGTCAATTTATTAGCGCCAATCCGCACGTTGAGATTTGGGGAATCTGAATACAACTGAGTTGCTTCGATGACAAATTGGGCATTGGATGAGGATGCATCACTTGCGGCAATTAACTCTACCCTATCGATACCGTAACCCCTTACACTCATTGTATTCGGATTGAATCGGACATGTGATGTCTGAATTGTTAGTTCTTGTCC
>DAUW01000111.1:20330-21550 GCA_002505355.1 Euryarchaeota archaeon UBA229
TCAAACGTTGTTGTCACAGATCCAAAATCTGTTTTAGCAAATAATGGCAACACAATCGTCGAATCTGTTGAAGTGTTCTCGATTAGATGTTTAACCGTGTTCAATTGATCAATATCCAACTCAACGGTTACATCACGAACAGGAGACAATGCATCAATGCTCATAATTTTAAGAGCTACCGACGAACTGGTACTTAGTGAAATTGTACACTCTGACAATGCGGCATTTGCTAGGAAATTATTTGTCATCACCTGTCGATTTTGGCACCCGTTTGTTGCAACTAGATTGTGGTTATTGTGCACAGAGGAATAGTTAGCAATTGGTACATTACTACCTGACATGTACAGTCCCCCAATATCATTTGAGTGGGCTATTAATTGTATACTGAGACTAACATCGCTGACTTCATCAACATATCCTAAGACATGGTAATTCAATTCTAACATCTGGTTTGGCTCTAACGTGAATAGATAATTTCCATATTGGTCTGGTGAAATTGCACTACCCTCGATTGTTACCGAGGAGAACGACTCAGTGAAAAACCCTGAATTTGAAGGGGATGCTAAAGCATCAGAATAAAACTCGTTTGAGGCATCACCGACTGCTAAAGTTAGGTTCTTTGTCGGTAAAACACACTCAGGTAAATAGCGAAAATCACTCAATTGTGTGGCCTCATCAATAGTAATCGCAATATTGTCAATTAATGTAGGAATCGCCCGGCTATTGGAAAACTCACTGATTGAAATATCGTCTTGTAAATGGACATAGTCATTTGCGAAGTAACTTGAAGTGTAGCTTACATTCTCACCGCGAGTAATTATCTTGGTATCTAGTACTGGACAGGATATGACAGTTGGTAAGGTAAGATGCAACTCGTCAACAGCGCTAATTATTCCCTTATTGCTAATGATAATGTCGCCATTATTACTATGGTAACCCAGCAAATGTTTGGCATGATATGAGGAAAAATATGAACTTACACCCATCTCAATTTTGGCAATCGACGGGGTAACAAAATGATTGTTAGTTGACATTCTCGCCTGAATTTGAATTGTGCCATATTCTGCCGGATTTAATCGCAATATAATTGGCAGAGTTAGGTTGGAATACCCAGGTATCAGCGCTCCAGTAGTTGTATCAATCACGTCGAACCGAACATTGGTGTCCAATGGCTCGTTAACCAGTCCGTCGATTTGACCCCACCCGCAATTGGGGTCTGG
>DAUW01000110.1 GCA_002505355.1 Euryarchaeota archaeon UBA229
CGGGTTCAAACCAATTGCCAGCAACGAAAAGGTAACTGAAAGAACTACCAGCAAACTCAGAACTCTCGTCGCACGCATGCTTGGCCCTGGCATAAGAAGGTCATCAAACCTTCCTAAAATGCATTCTATTTTCACTCAATATTAGTGTTAAGCGAGAGAATATCGCTATCTCCGCCATCAATTACTGTGATAGTTGATACGGCAAATGGCTTACCACAGGCAATTCCGAGTTCTCTATTCACTAGAATGGCTCGGTGTTTGGTTACGCCCGGGTGATTAGCATGCAGATTGTCAATGTATTCCTGTGGGCAGTTTGCCGCCAGAATAACTAACTTTGCCTCACCTGATGCACATGCATCGACGGCTTGTCTTTGTCCGAATAATAGCTTGCCGGTCGATATTGCTGTTTTTAATTGTCTACTCAAATCCATATTTTTTTCCTCCATACTCCACATTGTTTCTCATGGTTGAAATGATCACTCCTCTGGAATGTAGTATAGTTCTACGCTGCCAGTACCCAGTGATATGGGTTGACCGACGATGATATTCTCTGCGACACCAGTTAATTGGTCGCGCTCGCCGATTATACCTGCCTTAAGCAAGTGGTTGACGGTAACTTCGAACGCAGCACGAGCTAGAATACTGTGCTTAGTTCCGGATACACCGTGACGACCAATTGCTCTCACTTCACCTTCGGAAGTCATAACGTCGGCAACTAGGAGCAGATGTCTAACATCAACTTCGAGTCTTGCTCCGTCTAGAGTTGCTTGTAATTCATTTACAATTGCTTGTCTAGCAGCTTCTATTCCAAGATATTCGTAAATTTCAATGATGTTGTTGGTGTAGGTTCGACTTCTGTCGATAGTTTCTATTTCACTGACTCGGGAGAGGTTCGAACCTATTGTTGATAGGTAATATTCACCGGTTTTATCGTCGAGTTGAACATTCGCCCGCTCTACATTCGGAATGCCTTTGAGTCTTAAGTCTCGAATTTTCTCCTCAAGTTGTAGCAGCATTGTATATGAGGGAGGGTTTTCGGCTAAATCTGCAAGATCTTCTTCTGAATGGACTCCTGGAATCATTGTTAACTTGGATGCTTTATTGCCATCTTTGTCCGCTTGAACGAATAGTCTAGTGGCTTGTTCAAGCTTGTCTTTAACTTCTGATGCAGTCATGTTTTTCTGCTTAAGATTTGACTTATTCAACTTTAGAACTAGCCTTCTTTGGGCAACGTCAGTCTCTAGACTGGCAATATTCACCGTAGTGGTAACTTCAATTGCAGCAGCCAACTTCTGTGCTTCTTCTGCCGAAGTTTTCTTGTCTGGATGCAGTCGTATAGTCATGGTAGGGGTTTGTGGAACTTTTCGTGCATCGACTATCTCAATAATTCTTGGTAGACCTTGGGTCACGTTTACTGTTGCAACACCAGCATAGTGGAAAGTACGCATTGTCATTTGCGTTCCTGGCTCACCAATCGATTGTGCAGTGATAATTCCTGCCGCTTCATAAGGGTCGATGCTAGCTCTTTTTAGGGCAAATACTGCTTCTTGAACTACCTTCTTAGCCTCTGCTTTGGTAAGTTTCTTTTTTCCTCTTGCATGTATTGCGGTGGTCAAATCATGGAAAATTCGGTTAGTAAACCTCCTTGAACCAGAGTCATCGACTGCAGCAACTAAACTTTGATAGACAGCATCACCGGATAACTCGTCCTCTAGTGCAATTAACTTGGCATCGGCATTGTAGCTATCGATATCCGCTGTTGGCTTTACTCTTGACCGGGCTCGAGTCTTTCTACCTGTTCGGCTTAACCTGACGGAAGTTACCGGGCCAATAGCCTCATTGTTGGCTAACTTATTCTTTTGATTTGCTCCATCAATAATGCCTTTGATTTGACCGGCTGTTTCTGAGTCGGTTTCACAAATTTGAGCAATGTTCTCCGCAGGAAGGATTTTCACATCATCCCACTTTCTATCGTCTGCTAAAATGTGAGCAAAATTCTCAGCGATTCCGAGGTCCATCAACTTCTTTTTTGTTGCACTCTTAACTACCATCAGGATTCACCTCCTTCGTTACCAGAATCTTCGAATTCCCAAGCACCCATGTCCTCCTCGCTCTCATCACGCTCTCGAGATTGACGTTCTACCACAGTTGCACCTTCGGTGCCGAGTGCCTCGTCAACGATTACGTCGATGTTAAACGGTGATCCGTGCACGCCTCTGGATGGGTCGATACCATCCTCGCCATAGCTGAATTGGATGATTCTGTTGGCAGTGTTGCGCACTGAGAGCATCTCATCATCGTACACTTTCAAGTCGTCCATGGCATTGATTAGTCTTCTTTGCATGTAGCCTGATTTGGCCGTACGGACCGCAGTATCTACCAGTGATTCTCTTCCAGATACTGACAGCATGAAGAACTCTGTCGGTTCTAATCCGCGCTTGAAAGAGTTGGAGATAAATCCTCGATCCAATGCTCCACGTCCGCCACGCTTGAAGTGAGCTAGTACTCTGTCATTGTATCCTCGTTCCAGACGCTTTCCACGAACCTTAGCTTGTCCAATAGAACCTGCCATCATAGTGAGGTTATCCATTGAACCTCTAGCACCAGATATCGCCATATTGACCGCAGCGTTAGTGGATCCGGACTGATTAAGTTCATCCTTTGCGATGTCACCCGCTTTTTGCTTTCCTTCATCGAGCATTACCATGATGTTCTCCTCAAGTGTCTCTCTTGGGGTTCGACCCGGACGTGTTTCGTAGCCTTTACCATCTTTACCGAAGGCTGCAAGCTCCTCTTCGACTAACTTACGAGCATCTGCATTTGCTTGCTCAATTGCGGCTAGTGATTCTGGTGAAAGGTCTTCATCATCGATACCAGTTGTAAAACCTAATGCAGTACAAGCAGCAATGGATAGTTGGGTGAATTCGTCGAGGAATTTAGCACCCTTTTCTGGCCCATTGGTTTGGACGATGGCGTCTAGCAGCCTACCGTCTTCAGCGCCTATTGCCCGCTTGTCTAGCGTTCCTTCAACACTACCGTTTTTGACCACAACGTCATCATTTGACCGGCTGCGGAAGCGTAAGTGGATATTATCAGGTATGATAAGTGATATGATATCTTGCCCGCGGAAGCTGTCCCGTCCATTTTCGTCTTTCACTACTTCTGGCAAGGATCCTGTCCATCCGATATTACCTAGCATTTCTAAACCGTGTTCCACCGAGATTAGGGTGCCCGGTCTTGACAGCAGATAAGCACCTGAAATGTGGTCGTGGATACCGCCAATGACGGCTCCTCCGTATCTGGGTGTTAGAATATGCTCTTGGACCCTCATCAAAATCTTAGCTTCAGCTCTTGCCTCTTCAGATTGGATGACGTGTAGGTTCATCTCGTCCCCATCAAAGTCAGCGTTGTATGGTGTACATACAGCAAGGTTGAAC
>DAUW01000099.1 GCA_002505355.1 Euryarchaeota archaeon UBA229
GGGTCATTTTGGTCTTCGATAGCGGACCGCACATTGGTATCGAACTTCATTGCAATTTCACAGTAGCTCTGCCCGATGTTGCTAGTGCGGCAGAGATTCCACACTGCGGTCATAAATGAAATCATCGTATTATTCGATATTTTTATGATATGAAATACCGAATAAAAGGGATCCAATTGTGGTATCCCCCTCATCGATTACGCTGTGTGAAAGGTCTGGCCAATTTGACAACTCTGCAATCAAGTATTCTAGTTTGGGATGAGTCCTTGCGGTAACCCGATGGTTTTGGTCTTCCAATTTCGCAGCTAAATCATATGTGTCCATAAGATAAGCTTTCCCGGGGCAGTCTGGCATGATTGGGATAAACAGTAAATCTGCTGATGATGGTACTCGTCTAATGTACCGATTGCTAAAACCTGGTGGGCCACAAGCCTCACCATTTTGTCGGAATATCATGGCTGGCCAAGGTATTTTTTGTTGTTCAAGCCAACGTCGGCCGACAGAACTAGATAATTGTCCAACCAACCAATCAGGGGCATTGCTGTACCACCATTTATGCGGCAGAGTGGACATAAATCCTCTAGCCAATTCATTGGAGATTAACTCTTTAGACTGGAGGCAGTCTATATATCGCCCCCAATTATAAAGCACCGAATTCTTTGGATGAATTTTTGATGCTACTAGCATCTTATCAAATACCTTGAAACGGTCTAATTCACCATCAGTAAATCGGGTGAATAGAGAGGTAAGTACCTCAGTGGCAAATAACGGGGCGTCTAACCACTCATCAACAGCTTCATTGACATAATCGACGAAATCGTCGCCTAACTGTTGACAAGCGAGTAAGATTGCCGTTGATAATGCGTTGACACCAACAGGGCTTTCGAGCGCTTTTTTTAACCCAATTAGTGAATGGTTATCGCGCATCAGAATTATCGATAGCTGCTGTATTGCAGCCATTTTCCACTGTTGGCTGGCTGAGTCAAGACCCGAAATAAGTAGGTTTGGAGGTGTGTCTTGACAATCCAGTAAGTCAACCCATTCGCCATGAATACGACTCGAAACTCTAACCCAACGACTTGGTCTGTTACCCGTTGGGGTTGCAATCCATGCAGCCAACGGGTTACTCAATTCTATTTCATTAGACCAACTCTCATCACCCTCCGGATACTTGCTTAGCGCCTGCCAAATCTCGTTTGTGAAACTAACATCACTCGACGAGCCACTCATTTTAGAAAGATCCCATGCTCCATAATCATACGATTCTAATAGTTCAACGGCACAGTCAGGGATTTTGTTGTGGGCGACACTGTTTTGTTGTCCTGCTGAACTGTTCAACTCGATATTGATGACGTGTTGATTGGGAAGGAACAATTCCGTCATCGCCAAACTAGGTAGCGACTTAAGCATCGCTAGCGAGGAGTTAATTTCTTTCGCAGGTCCAGTCTTAGTAATCAATAACCGACATCTTGAATCTCTAATAAGATGGTCTAGAAAATCATAATCAAAACTAATATCCCAATCCCACTCCACAATATAATCTATGGAATAATTACTACGAATATGAGCTAAAATAGAAACTAATCCGTTAGTTGATATATTAGACACCTCAATATTATTTGCTATATCATGAACCCACTGACAGTGACCAAAATCTCTCGACAACTCCCTCTGTAGCGAACTACTTAGTGACTTAATTGAACCTTCTATCAAAAATGACTTTATCTGTTCAAATTTCAGTTGTAGACTCTCTTCACTGATGCGCTTGTGTCGCCGCCTCAACCATTCTAAAACGGCGCCAATGGGTAAGTTAGGCACGTCTGGTTTGATAGGATTATTTCTCAAAACCATGGCTCCTTTTGAGAATCCATTGATTAACAGATTGATGTCTACCTCGGAGTGCAAATGAGCATGTAATCTGTTGGTCCAGAATACCTCTATTCCGCTATCAGGGACGTTTCCAATACTAAATTCACCGGATGATATTTGCCGAGGTAATTGGCTTTGAGTAAATGAAGGCATTTTGAATTTGGTCCCAGGCGGTACGTTCCACTGTATTGCTGGAGTGAATAATCTGGCTCTGACTAAGGCGAATGAATCAGTAGTTTGTAGCCACGCATCGAGAGTGTTGAAACTAAGCTCTGCTGGTGGAGTAATTCGCTCTAAGTTATCAGCAGAATACCAGATAACCGACTCAGGAACCACAGATGCCCATATCACCCCTTCTGTTCCACTGGAGGTTGATTGCTGCTCTAAATCGCGGTCAAATGGATCTAAGGGCAAAGGAATTAGGGAACTTGGTGGGGTTTTGTGGTAGCAAAGTAGCAACTCTTGCCCGTTTGCTTCCAGTAACATTCCATCAAATTCCTGATCAACACTACTAGCATATTTGCGATATAGGCTTAGTCTAGATTGTTCAAGGAGTTCTTTTCCTAATTCAGTAATACTGTGTATTGCACCCCTGATACCATGGGTATCGTCTCTGTGCACTAAGCCTCTTTTTCTTAGCTCACTCAAGGCATGGGAGGTATGGGGGGTTCTGATATTAATCGACTTGGAGATACCGGATACTGAAGCACTATTGTCATTTAGCCATGTCAGAATTTGCCTCTGATATCGGCTTCGTATCCCAGTGCTGGACAATAATGTCACCCCAAACAGACCTAATGTAAGCCGTTTTATAATTTTGCTTATTGGCATCTTTAATAGTTACATTTAGTTACGCATTTCCACTGGAAAAGTAGGCGACAACTTACATAACAGGAAAAGTAGTTCACTTTTTACACTTAATTTCGTAACCAAATGTAACAAAATCACGATTCTGGAGGAACTATTATATCAGCAACTGCTCTCCTGTAGTTTAGCGGCAATTATTCACTGGATGAGCGCTGCGTGACAAAGGAGTGATAATATTGAAAACGACCAGAATCAGAGAGAAGATTAAGAAATTTTTAGGCGAGCGACCCCGTAACACTGCGGAGATTCTGGAGCATATTAATAGCACCATGCGCCACGGTACTACCAGCCAACAGTTGGGTAATGTTTTGTCAAAGGACAAAGACATCGTTAAGGTTGGATACATCAAGAGATCAGGCATATTGTCTGGCGGCTACGACATCTGTGAATGGGCGACAAGGACATGGGTATCCAGTAACTGCCCGGGCTGGGAAGAGGGCACACCGATAATCATCGATCAAGATGGTAATGTCACGACCGGTACACCGGCAGACGACAAATTTTGATGTCAATCGGTCAACAATCGATGGAAATGGTGGACGCCCCGCTCCATTGTCGGCGAATACCGTCCCCTATTGTACAGTACGGACCTCATACCCTTTTGGCATGATTCCACAATCCACTGATCTTCATACTCTACCGTATCTAAATCTCCGCCTGCTCCTTTGCCAAACTTTTTCGAATCACTAACAAGTCCATGATAAATCACTTTTGTCGAATTGACTCCTTGGGGGATTACCACATTTATCGATAACCCCCACGGATAGAAATTTAACATTAGGTTAGGAAAAATCCACCAATAATATGCAGCAATTGACTTGCCCGAATCCTGATGCCATTGAGGAATGTCGAAACACTCCTCACCGTTGACAGCATATCCAACCTGCAGAACTGCACCGGCAAAGATTTCGGTTTCGTAGTTTTTGTAATCAATAACAGAATTCAAACCTTTGTGAACATATGGGATATGAAATCCTTCAAGATAATTATCGACATAAAGCATCCAATTAGCAGAAATTTCATGTTCTCTAGCCATTTTTTCTTGTCTATCAAGTTTTTCAAAATCAACAAAGCTCATACGGTCCTCTATAGCTGAAAAATAATCTTCAAATGATGCTTCAAGATCTAAACTAGCAAAAATTAGCCCATGCCAATTAACCACATTGGCATGTGGAAGATTATCCGATTCTGACGGGAAATTGTCAACCTGGTCGAACTTGGGCATTTGCTTCATTTTGCCACATAAAGAAAATGTCCTGCCATGATAAGGGCAGGTGATTGTAGAGGTCTGCTGTTGCTCATCACATAGAATCATACCACGATGTGTGCAAACATTTGACACACAACGAATTATCCCATTTTCCTTGGTCATAAGCATGGGAATATCGCCGATTAAAACCGGCAATACAGTACCATTACTAATCGTCGATTCCATACCAATGAAGCTCCATTCAGTATGAAACTTGGTGATTAGTTGGCGATATATCTCTTCATCATGATAGAAATTCGACGGTAACGTTTGGGCCTTGGTGATATCTGGATGAATGACACCCATTATGACACCCCGGGATTCAGGAATTGTAAATCTCTAGTGCCCGCTCTACCGACGCACCATCGCAGATTATTGCATGGCAAGCAGCCGTCATTTTTACCGCTCGTTCCGTGTCTTTTTGATGTATGTTACGGCCAGTCGCCGCCCCGCGGCAATTGCCGGTATTCATTTGCTCCCACAACCTTTGAAGGAACTCATCCGGCGGTAGAGTACCACCTCCTGAACAGATAATTCCGGTCCTACCGGCGGCCTGGGAAGCGATTGCTAAGGATTCTGCTCTAGTCATCCCAGGGTATTCATTGGGATAATTGACTTTGGCAAAATCTGCCCCGATACAGGCGGCAACACCTGCTGCGCCAGAGATAAGCTGTGGGTCCTTCTCATCGGGGACGGCTTTTCCTCTTGGATACATCCAAACCACAGAGACCATACCTAACTCGTGCGCTTGACGGATAAACTGTGCTGCCTCGGATAGCATCTCATGTTCGAACTCACTGCCAATGTAAATTGTGTAACCAATCCCAACGACATTGATGCCATTGTGAACTAGTGACATAACGTCATCAATATCATACATAGACTGAGATATGGGATCTCTTTGTGAAGTTTTGACTAAGTGTGACTTTGAATTCAATTTGACTAAGTATGGAATGTCCGGATAATCACGTGCGTAGTGAGATATTAAACCAAGTTGCCCAGCCAAAACGCCGATTGTACCTTCCTCGTGACATCTTTGGCCGATTTCGAATAAGTGAGCTGGGTCATTCGAGGACAGGGGTATGTTGTTGCCGCCATCATAGAAGTCATCATTCAAGTGTTCGATCTTTTGATCGCAGGCAAATAAATTCATTTTACCTGTTCCTGCCGTTGCAGCATCCATATTTTGGATGAAGGTTTCAATCAGTTCATCGGGAACATCTGCTGGAACGTGATACTTGGCCAATTCAACCACTCCAGCTTTAGTTTCCTGTAAAATTAGCAATTCGCTTTTCGACATATGCTGCTATTCCTTCCTTAGCATCGCTACTGTTGAACAACGCTGCCTGAAGTTCTCGCTCTAGTGCTAAGTGATATTCGAATGGAATTTCAGGACCTGTCTGACATGAACGCTTGATATTTCCAACTGCTTTAACTGCCTTATTTGGTAGAGTAAACTGTGAACACCAATCCAAGATATCTCTACGGAAATCTTCTGGAGACCCTTCCCATATGTGGTTGATTAAGTTACATGCATGAGCGTCTTCAAAAGACATTAATTCTCCAGTAACCATCATTTCTAACGCCTTTGCTTTGCCGATTAGTCTGGTTAATCTTGCTGTACCTCCGGTTCCAGCAAGCACGCCGAGGTTAATTTCAGGAAGACCTACTTTGCCAGAATTTTTTCGAGCGATGCGTATATCAGCGGCCATGGCAATTTCAAGGCCACCACCCACGGCGTGACCGTTGATAGCACAAATAACTAATTTCGAGGTCTGCTCTAATCTCGACAGTGTTTCATTGGCATGCAAACAAAAATTGTACTTGAATCCTGGCGAAACGGAATTTAGCATCTGGATTGATGCTCCCGCTGAGAAAAATGAAGCGCCATTTCCAGTTAACACAATACACGAAACATCATCATTAAATCTTGCTCGCACAATTGCCTCATCAATATCACGCATCATCTCGTGGGTGTAGGTATTTGGCGAACGGTCATTGGTTCCGTCAAGTGGTTTACCCGCTGAATCTGAGGTCAATTCAATCACTGCGATTCCGTTTTCAGTGACTCCATAATTAACCAATTTATTTGGCATAGGCTCTAGTTTCAATCCGTATAGGTCGCTCATGTGTCAACCGAAGCGGATTAGCATTATGAATAATCCGCATTCAGTTTTTGGGGATGGAAATTCGGTCGGAATCTTCAGCAAACGAAGTTTTACCACCACCCTTTCTAATAATATTCCACTGTTCTTTTACCGCCATCGCTTCTTTAGATGGCTCCCATTCATCGCGCTTTAAGGCTTTTCTAAATGGCATCCTGCGGACTCCCCTACCCATCGATTTCGAATCTCTTTCCAACATAAATGGATTGACTAACCGATAAATTAGGTTCTTTAGCAGGGTCGGTCGGAATAGCTTGCCAATCCATACTAAACCATCCCCACGTTTACGTTGATCTTTCATCCATTGGTTACACATGATCTTGAATGACCTATCGCCAACTCGATTCATCAACCACCGATTGGCAACGCTGGTTTTGACATAGGGGAGTAATTGTTTTCTAACCTCCGTTTCATAGTTTAGTTCGCCCAGTATATCCTTAGCAGCGAGGACTCCTGACCATACCGCCATACGCATGCCGAACCCCCACATGAAATCCTGCAATCCGCCCGATTCTCCAACATAATATCGGCCATCTTGAAAATAATTCTTATTGATAGTAAAGTCGCCTTTGCCGCCAACCCGCTTTATCGGCTGTCGATTTAACTCAGGGTAGTGTTTGTCATACCATGCAATTGTTTCGTTCAAAAATCTATCACTTTTCTTTTGTTTACGCCACAGGCAAGTGCATATCAGACCAATCCCGTCGATGACAATCAGGTATGAGTAAGCCCCTGGTGCTAATTTATCGTTCAGTTGGAAAGCAATATGATTTGGGTGGGTGGTATGAAATATTTCACCGTAAGCAACTGCTGAGGTACCCTTAGGTCCACAAGCAATAATCTGGCAATCGCTTTCTTTAACCCTCGATTTGTAGTGAATATTTGCCCCTGCTGCCAACGCCTGGCGTTTAATCCCCTGATCTATTGTGTGACTCGATGTGCCACGTTCGACTATTCGATAGGCAATTTTTGGACTGTGCGCTTGCGTTATTGTATCATCGGGATGAATCAAGTCAACCACTTTGAATTCGGTGGCCTTAAATTCGCTGGTATCAAAACCCCACTCTTCCATCTGCATGAAGAAATCTGTGTCCATACTCCAGTTTTCCAACGCTTGAAAATCACCGTCGAATCGAGCGCCAGATTCCTCTCTGATATCGTGAACATGTACTTCAATGCCTGCTTTAGCAAGGATTGTTGCTGCTGCTAACCCAGACAAACCAGCTCCCATGATATTCACCGGGCCTGCCTCCGCCATGCTTAACGCATTCCGGCGTGAGGTTTGAATTATGCGTTATCCTACGTTAGCCATGGACGGGGACATTGTCATTGTTGAATCTCCGGTTGAGCTTGACCCTCAGGCGCTGCTAACACTATTGGATTTGACCGGTTGTGGTGCAGTAGTATCGTTTCTCGGAATCACCAGAGAATATGATGACGGCAAGGAAATATACCGACTAGAATTTGATGCATGGCAAGAAAAATTAGGTGAGGTTTTACATGGACTAGCGGCTGATGCAATCAGTAAATTTGGGGTCAAGAAAGTCGCTATGTCACACCGTACCGGTAGTGTCAATGCTGGGGAGAATATCGTCTCAATCCATGTTGCAAGTCCCCACAGAAAGGCAGCATTTCGCGCTTGTGAATGGCTGATAGACGAATTAAAAATGCAAGCACCGATTTGGAAGAAAGAAGTTTCTAGTGTTGGAGAAAAATGGAAGGCGGGATTAGGGTGAAAGATATGAATAAAAAAATCGATGGTGTAGTAGATATCAGTAGCAAGGAAATTGTCAAACGCAGCGCTACAGCCACAGGCATAGTTAGACTGAGCAAACAATCAATCGACGCAATTACCAACAAGACGGTCAAGAAAGGCGATGTGTTGGAAGCATCGACAATAGCCGCAATCCAAGCGGTGAAAGAGACGCCAAGAATTATCCCTCACTGTCACCCAATACCACTAGAGGGTTGTACCGTCAATTGGGAGGTATTGAGTGATTCACTGCGCTGCACAGTTGACGTAGTCGCTCACTACAAGACAGGGATTGAAATGGAGGCGATAACCGGCGTCTGTGCTGGTCTATTGTGCGCCCTTGACATGGTCAAATCATTTGAGAAGGACGCCGATGGACAATATCCAAACAGTGAAATTTGTGAAGTAAAAATAGTAAAAAAATACAAATCAGAGTGAGTTTCTCACACCGCATCATTCATTGGATATCATATCCTGTCCCTAATCATGGGCAAAGTCTCAGACCTAGCACACCATTTCCTTGATGCTGTCGACATGGCGGCAATTGCTAGCGCTAGGTGGCGTGGCAAAGGCGACAAAATGGCAGCCGATGCCGCAGCAGTAGCAGCAATGCGGGCAACCTTCGATAACGTTCCATTCGATGGGCGTGTGGCTATCGGAGAGGGCGAGCGAGACGAAGCTCCGATGTTGTACATCGGTGAACAGTTAGGTTGTGAGATAGGAAATCCGAATGTACTAGCTATTGACATCGCAGTAGATCCGCTAGAGTGTACTAATAACTGCGCAGATGATTTGCCAAATTCAATCGCGGTATTAGCCGCCGCACCGCGGGGAACGTTACTACATGCTCCAGATTGCTACATGAACAAAATTGCCGCTGGGCCAGAGATGGAAGGACACATTACGCTGGATGCTAGTGTTGAGTATAACATTGAGCAGGTTGCTTCCGTATTGGATAAACCAATTGACGAAGTGAGGATAATTGCGCTCGACAGACCTAGGCATCATGACTTATTCAAAGACATCAAACGCTTGGGCGCTGGATTAACCTTGTTGGGCGATGGTGACATCGCGGCTGCGCTTTGGGCGGCAAGACCGGAAGGTAATCACGACATGCTGCTGGGCATTGGAGCCGCTCCTGAAGGAGTCATCACGGCTACTGCAATAAGGGGAACTGGCGGAGTGTTTGAAGGTCGCTTGGTATTCCGCTCCGATGAGGAACAGGCTAGAGCAGCTGGAATGATTGATGATGATTTAACAAGACTTTGGGGCGCCAAAGACCTCTGCCAGTCTGAGGACGCTATATTTGTTGCCTCGGGAGTTTGTGACGGGTATTTACCCGGGGTCAAGGTTTACAATGATGGTACAGTGGCAACCTTCGCAGAAATGATCGATGTTGCGACAGGACGGGTAACTAGACACGATAGAACTCATAGTTTGTGATGTTATGTCAACGATTGTCAGAATTGAAGTTCGTCTGCCAGATGGCCACTGGGCCGGGGAAGCAACACGAAACAATCCTGATGTAGTGCTACAGATTATTGAAACCATGCCGCTTGGCAGAGGCAGAGGGACTGCACAAATTACCGCAGAGGAGAAGTTGATTAACGACCTAGAGAATCTCGCAGGTATCGAGACTGTCAGCCCTCTAGGTGATGGCAAGGCTACTGTGACAATCGCAAGCGGCGGGGGGGGATTCATCAAACCGTTGAGAACAGTCGGAATAGTGCCGCGAACCCCGTTTGACGTCATCGATGGCTGGGCTGATTGGACAATACAATGCTCACCGCAACAGGCAAAACAATTGGTGAAGGAAATTGAGTTAGAAGATTTGCAAATGAGGCTTAAATCAACCAGAGCAAGTAGAGAAAAATTACTGACTTCAAGACAACGAGAGGTGTTTGAACTTGCTCGTAGAAGAGGTTATTGGAGTACTCCAAGAGATACTTCGTTGACTAATTTATCCGTTGAGCTAAATATCGCTAAATCTACTTTATCGGTCATGCTACACTCTATCGAATGCAAAATTATTGACAGATACTATGATGAAATTTTATCGTAATACGAACATGTTCGCAAAGACAATAAGGAAGACCCGGTCTTGCGTTGAACATGGACAATTTACCGAATACTTGGGATGAGTGGATTACAAACTTTGGAGAATGGCAGCAAAGAGTAGGTTTTGACCCTACATGGCTAGGCGATTTTGAACTATCTGTGCTCTTCGATTGGGAGAGAGCTGGAGACGTCATCGAATTTGGTGACTACAAAGGTAGGGCAAAGTGGGAGCGTGCGCTACAAGTACCTCAACAGAGCATGCGCGATGCGCTAATTGCAATGATTACTGTACAAGGCGACACAGAATTTGCATCGGTTGAACAACAGCGACACTTACTGGCTTCTGCCCCAACAGATTACGATCGTTACGCTGCCGCCAGAATAATGGCAGAAGAACAGCGACACGGTTGGCAAATGGCTTATCTGTTGATGACGTATTTCGGACAGCAGGGACGTAGAGAGGCGCAAAAACTCTTGGAAAGAAATGCCCAGGACGGCGACCGCCTACTTGGAGCATTCAACATCCCAATGCCGCACTGGCTTGACTTCTTCTGCTACAC
>DAUW01000057.1 GCA_002505355.1 Euryarchaeota archaeon UBA229
TTAGCCATTTTAATTAGTGAACCATTTTTTATTGGGCCGTATTTTTTACACTTCAAGCAGTAACCGGACACTTCGGACATAACTATCAATAATGCCTGACCATTGGAGAATTATCAATTCTTCGATATTAATTATCTAGAGCGCTCAATTTTGTCGAATTTTCCTTACCAATGAGGGGCTAGATAGGACATAATTCGAATTTTCTGCAGCTTATAACCCATTTTTGGAGGACTAAACAGCCTACTGCAAGCCAAATCACTCACCTCATTTCGGCTGCATAATTTACTGTAATTGTATAGATGACGCATAATGTATGTTATACGACAGATAGTAACACGCTATTTTATTGATTTTAACGCATTCTCACTTACTTCGAATAATCCGAGCAGCGGAGGCCCAACTAAGCATGACTCCAAACCGCCATCTTTTGAATCAAGTGTCGATTCAACTAATTTTTTTATAATATGAAATTGTTCCACAGACTCGTAAGCTATCTGGATTAGAAATAGATATTCATCGGAGTTTGAAATACCGTACCAGGCTGCGACACATCCTGACTGGCGTTTGGAAAATTCGATCCTAGACTTAACCATTCGTTCCAGCCTTGCCTCCTTACCTTTGCCGGTCTGACAAACAATGGTTTCAAGTATTGGCATGATTTACACCTAATTTTATTCTCCAGCAAATTTATAATTTATACCTTTGCAAAAGTATTTATCGCTTTTTCATTAATTCTTAGTTCCCCACCAACAAGAGTAGCGTCAAAAGGCGTATGCCCGGGTGTTAAGCACCATGACTCCCATTGATTGGAACTCAGTATGTTTAGGTTGGCCACTGCGCCCGGCGCAATTACCCCATGACGATGAGAATTCTTAGTTTGTGTGATGAATGAGGCATTTACTGTACAAGCGGCTAGCGCCGCTAATGGATCAATACCACATCTCTGTACGATACAGGACGCGGCAAAAGGCAAACTTAGTACCTGGTTATTTGGATTAAAATCAGTGGCGATCGTCCATGGAGATTCTAGCGCAGTTACTGACTTGATGTCTGGCCAGTCTGTACCCAGATTATAGGGCGTCCCGGGTAAAAAACCAGTGTTGACCGATGCATCTTTCATGCGCTCGCGCGCCTCAGCATTGGTATAGTGGGCATGATCAGCGGTTTCAACAGCTAATTCAGCTGCTAAACTACCACCACCCCCATCACAGAATTCGTCAATGTGCATGCGTAGGTCAAGACCCAACTTTCTAGACTCAATAAGGATAGTTTTAGTCTCTTCAATGCCAAACCACCCGGGCTCACAGAAGACGTCGGCACTCCTTGCAAGGCCCGACTGGGCAACCATGGGTAACTGGTTTCTTACTATATCCTCTGTATATGATTCCAAATTATGTCCATCAGGTATGGCATGCGCACCCATCCAGGTCGATTCAACACTTGGCAAACTATCATCTTCGTTTAACATAGCAGCAACTCTGAGTAATTTTAATTCACCATCGTTACATAGACCATAGCCAGATTTTGTTTCAATATGAGTTGTACCGTTTTCAAGAGCGATTTGGGCCCTCCTTTTACTTAATCTGAATAATTCTGCGTCACTTAACTTAGTAGTCATTGCAACTGTTGAATTAATACCGCCTCCGAGGCGAGCAATTTCGGCATAGCTATACCCTTGCTGTTTTAATCGAACCTCTCGAGATCGGTCACCACCCCAAACCAAATGCGTGTGTGAATCAATTAACCCCGGAATTATTGCCCTACCAGCCATATCTATGAGTTGGGTCGTTTTGCTATCTGATTGATAATCATTCAAAGCCTCTTGTGAATCTTGAATATTAACAATTGTGTCTGCTTCAATAATAATTGCTTTTCCTTCGTCTAGTATCCATTCTTCATTACTCAAATCATCGCCAACTACTGGTTGCTTGACATCAAAGGAAACTATCGGCCCGCTGTTGTACAATACGGTCCGCATGTAACACGCTAGAGAGTGAGGGTTCAATAATAATGGCTTACTAGGGCGGGGCAGGGAGATACTATGTGGACACTTGGTATAGAATCAACAGCACACACGCTATCATTCGGGCTAATTGATCCCGACGGCAAACCTTTCCCATCATCAACCTCAACCATAAGGCCAGAAAAAGGGGGGATACATCCTCGAGAAGCTGCAGATCATCATAAAGCCGCAGCGGCAGATTTACTCAAGGCTGCGTTGTCCAGCCAGTCATTAAACGCTAATGACATCGGTGCAATTGCCTACTCACAAGGGCCCGGTTTAGGACCTTGCTTGAGGGTAGGCGCATCTATCGCTAGGGGGTTAGCAGCAAAATTTGATGTTCCAATGATTGGTGTTAATCACTGTGTAGCCCATATAGAAATCGGCCGCCAGCAATGCGGATGCGATGATCCTGTATTGCTTTATGTATCGGGAGGAAATACCCAGGTTATCGCTAGATTAGAGGGTAAATACCGAGTCCTTGGCGAAACACTAGACATCGGCATCGGTAACATGTTAGACAAATTTGCTCGCGCCCAGGGAATTCCTTTCCCAGGAGGCCCAGTTATCGAAAAGCTGGCGGCAAAATGGCAGGATGAGAATCCAGATGCTAACATGAACGGACTTGAATTGCCATATGCTGTACGTGGGATGGATTTGGCATTTTCCGGGGTGCTTACGGCTGCATTAAGATTAGTAGAAAACGGTAAGCCGCTAGAAGCAGTGTGTTGGAGCCTGCAAGAGCATGTATTTTCAGCGTGCGTAGAGGTTGCTGAGCGAGCTCTTGCCCATACTGGCAAAACCGAGCTATTGCTCGGTGGGGGTGTTGCATGCAACAATCGATTGCGAACTATGTGCGAACTCATGTGCGAAGAACGTCAAGCAAAATCATATGCCCCGCCAAGAATGTATTGCATCGATAATGGCACAATGATCGGTCTTCTGGGTTGGTTAGAGTTACAGTCAGGACGAGTTACTGAGTTTGATAATAGCGCAATTGATCAGTATCTGAGAACCGATCAGACGCCAATAATATGGGCGTGAGCGTGGCCAACCGTTTTAAGAGGTCGGTGTTGAGGGTTTAGCAGGGGAAATCGATGAACGGTCGTAACAGGCGAAGGAAAGATGTTCCATTCAACCCATTTGCCCAAAACGCCGCCGCCGAGCGAAACAGAAGGCACGCAGAAAAGGCCAAAGAAAAACGTCGTTTAGAGTCCCAAAACCAAAGTGCCGCTCCAATTGGTAATTCAACCCAAGCTGGCAAGGTAAAAACCTTAGAGGATCTTCAAAGACAAGCGAGGGAGAAACTGGCAGTCGATATGACAAAAACCGAGTCTGCAGTCCACAGCGATGAACCTACAAAAGCAACAACATTAGTTGAACCAATCGTTGAACCCAAACCAACCATTACCGAGAAGACAGCGGCAAAACCAGCAGTTGTCAAATCCTCAAGAGAGGATAGACTAGCGGAATTAAAAAGAAAGTCTCAAAAATCCAAAGACAATGCTAAATTAAGTCAAAGCGCTGGAAAATCAGAACTTAAACCGGAACTAACAATTGATGCAGGGGATACGAGTGATAGTGATGAAGAGGATAATGACTCATTAGAGGTTAATGAAATACCTGTGCCTCAAGAATTAATGAATAAGAATCTAAATGTTTTCAAGACAATACAAAGCGTCGATAAGTCATCAGCTGGGATATCAAAGAAAAAACGGAAATCTAGAAGGATTGACAAGAAGGGTGGTGGACGACAGCGCCTTGAAAAGAAACTCAATCGACAAAAGATATTGGAGTTCAAGTATGTTGCGAGAGATATACTAGCACACCCAGATGTCCCTGAAGAGCATCGCTCTAACGTCTTAGGCCAGATAATTGCCAAAGGCGAGAGAATAAGTATTGATTCGGCCATTGAGTTTATTGAACTCAAAAATACAGAACTCATACTTACCGATGAGATTGCTGAGCGATTGAAACAAGAGATTAAGAGTATATCAACTAGGAGATGAAAGTATGAGTAATAATATTGTAGCGACTGGGATGGATGTGAAAGTACACTACACTGGCACTTTACCCGATACAGGCGAGGTGTTTGATAGTAGTGCCGGGCGGGACCCACTAAAATTCACCGTCGGTAAAGGGCAGATGATCAAAGGTTTTGAAGAAGAATTAATCGGTTCAGCAATGGGTGAAAAGAGGACCTTCACGTTAAGCGCAGATCGAGCATATGGCGATCGAGATGAGGAAGCTATCCTCCAAATACCGCGCTCGCAATTCGCCCAACTAGAAGAGCAGACCGCTCTCGAGGTTGGCTTCCAACTAGTCGCTCAAATGCCCCACGGTCCGGCCCCATTTACCGTTTGTAATCTATCAGAAGATATGGTTACTGCTGATTTCAACCACGCCTTGGCAGGCAAATCACTAACCTTCGAAGTTGAAGTGGTCGATGTCACGCCTGGACAATCCGGTTGCGGGGATCCGACTTGTGGATGCTAATCAAGTAAGCTGCAAATCCACAAAACAGCAGTTTTGATGAATCTAGTTATCGTGGGATTATCATGGCAGGCGACCGGAAATCAGAATGGAAGACACTTTCCGGAATCGATATACCGTTGAATTTCCCTGAACAGACAGATTTGGCTGGCCAGCCACCTTACACTGGGGGCATCCATGATACGATGTATCGCTCGCGTCTTTGGACTATGAGGCAATATGCCGGTTTTTCTAGTGCCAGAGAAACCAATGAGAGGTTCAAGTTACTATTAGAGCGCGGGCAAAAAGGATTGTCCGTTGCATTTGATTTGCCTACACAACTTGGACTTGATGCGGATGACGAGTTATCTCTAGGTGAAGTTGGTAAAGTAGGTGTATCGATTTCAACATTAGATGATATGCGGGAACTGATGTCTGGCATTCCTTTGGATAAAGTTTCAACCTCAATGACAATTAACGCTCCCGCTATGATATTGTTAGCAATGTATGTTGTTGTTGCAGAAGAACAGGGTGTCGCAATGGAAGACATCCGTGGGACAATTCAAAATGATATTCTCAAAGAATACATGGCAAGAGGCACATACGTTTTCCCTCCAGACGAAAGTATGCGGTTAATAACCGACATTTTTTCATTTTGCGCAACCAACATACCCCAATGGAATACAATTTCGATAAGTGGCTATCACATTCGTGAGGCTGGGTGTACCGCAACCCAAGAGGTAGCGTTTACCCTAGCAAGTGCCCTAAACTACATCGATGCAGCTTTAGCTACAGGGCTGGATATCGACGATTTCGCTCCAAGGCTATCGTTTTTCTTTAATTGTCATAATGATTTTTTCGAAGAGGTGGCAAAATTCAGAGCAGCTAGAAAATTGTGGCATGATCTTGTCGATAGTAGATATGAATCAAACAATCCAAAATCGAAAAAATTACGCTTTCATACTCAAGTTGCTGGCGTAAGCCTGACTGCACAACAACCACTAAACAATATTTCGAGAGTCACTATCCAAGCCTTAGCAGCGGTTTGTGGCGGTACGCAAAGTCTACACACTAATTCGTATGATGAAGCTATTGGTCTGCCGACGGAGGAAAGTGCAACTATAGCCCTCAGAACCCAGCAAATTATTGCTGAGGAATCTGGAGCAGCCGACGTAATCGATCCATTAGGTGGTTCACATTATGTCGAACATCTTACCAATAGAATATACAATGCAGCTATGTTAATGATAGAAGAAATTGATTCAAAAGGTGGAGCAATGTCAGCAATAAAAGAAGGCTGGCAGCAAAGGCAAATACATAATTCAGCATACGCACATATCAATGATGTGGAGTCCGGAAAACGAAAAATAGTTGGCGTAAATCATGGTGTTATGGATGAAAAGAGCAGTATAAAAGCAATGAAGTTAGATGATGAGTTAGGTACATCTCAAGCCAAAAAATTATCCAACCTAAGAAAAAATCGTGATAACATTGCAGCCCAACAGTCACTGGACAACATACGGGCGGCGTCACAGACAGATGAGAATTTATTCCCACTAGTTATTCAAGCTATCAAAACTGATTGTACATTGGGAGAAATAATGGGTGCTATGAAGGATATATTTGGGACTTGGATGGCTCCGAGTGGATTTTAGGTGTTATTATGGACATAAGATTAGACCACATCGGCATTGCAGTAACTAATCTAGATGAGGGTGAGAAATTTTGGAACCTATTAGGACTCATCAAGCAAGGTGATGATGAGGAAGTAACCGACCAGGGAGTTATCACTAGATTTATTCCTATTGGGGTTAAGCCACAAAAGCCGGCAATGATAGAATTGCTTGAACCAACCGGAGATGAGACCCCGATTGGCCGGTTCATCAAAAAACGCGGTGCTGGAATTCAACAAATTTGTTTTCAAGTTGATGATATACACGCGCTCATCGCCCAGTTGATTGAAGCCGGCATAACAATGATTGATGACACACCTAGAATAGGTTCCAAGGACAGTTTGATTGCGTTCGTCCATCCAAAATCTACTGGTGGTGTTCTGGTAGAATTAGCTCAAAAGCGATAGGAAACAATCATAATCCATCTAGTGGAATTCTAACCATGCGCACGTGTGTGGACCAGTTGATGGCCCTCTCACACATTGACGGGCCTAGATTAAAAGCGGAAGCAAAATTTATCGCAACCAGGTTAGAAGTTCTTAGATATAATGGCAAAATTACCAACGACGCATATCTAGATGCAGGTTCAATATATGGCGCTTTTGAGATGTTTGCGAATCTAATCGATATGGGTGTGCCACAAAGAGAGATATATGCTCAATTGAAGCAGCAACTCGCAAGAGCGAGAAAACTCGAGATTAAATATCCTGGATTGAACAGTGCAATTGAATCAGGTAGGGCAAGTTGAGCATGACGAGCGATGGCACATTGCTAAAAGTTTCCAACGTGCGCAAGAACTTTGCCGAAGTCATCGCCCTCGATGGAGTATCATTTGAGATTAAATCAGGAGAGGTAGTTGGTCTTGTTGGCAGTAATGGTGCTGGAAAAACAACACTGCTGCGGTTAATGTCGGGAGTATACCGACCGTCAAATGGCGATGTGACACTTGCAGACGGGACACCAGTATACAGGATGCGGGGTAATCTTGGAGTGGTTCCTGAATCAACCGGGCTATACTCAAGACTCACTGCATGGGAAAACATAAGATATCACAGTAGGCTGTACGGTGTCAGTGATTCAATAGCTTGGAAAAGAACATTAAAATTCGCTCAAAGTCTAGATATGGAAGATAACCTATCTCGATATACCAAGGGTTTCTCTAGGGGAATGCGACAGAAAACCGCGCTACTCAGAGCCTTGGCACACGGTCCGAAGGTATTGCTACTAGACGAGCCCACTGCTGGGCTTGACGTCACCAGTGCTCGGACGGTCAGAGCATTGGTTGAACAAATCAAACAAGAAGGCGGGACAGTGGTTTATTCAACTCACCAATTATTTGAAGCACAGCAAGTTTGTGATCGAATTATTATTATCCATAATGGGGTTATCAAAGCCAATGGTCCACCATCAAAATTAATCCAAGATACGGCAACTGAAACACTTGAAGAGGCGTATGTTAGTTTGACTCAGGAAAAAGCTCGAATGCGGTTTGAGGACGCAAAGCAAGAATCAGGGATTACTAAACTGTGGCACAAATTATTCCGACCAAAAACTCCAGAGTTAGCATATGAAGGTGGTGATTTAGATGAATAAATCATTGCATAGAATCACTACTATTGCTAAGAAGGAGGTTGTAGAGTTTGCTCGGGACTGGCGAACAATAGTTGCCATAATAATTATTCCAATTCTAATGTTCCCGGTACTGTTCATAGTATTCCCTATCCTACTAGAATCAGAAGCAGCTGAATTAGATTCAAAAGAGGTTAATGTTGAAGTCCAATACAATTCTTATCCTGATTTTATTGTTACTCAGTTTAATAATACCACAACACAATTAACTCTTATCAGTACAAACTTTACTGGCTCACTATCTGACCCAAGAGACGACTTAGACAGAGTTCGAGACATGGAAATAGATGCTGTTCTAAGGCTAAACTATTCATCGGATATATGGTATTATTCAATAATCCATCTATCGACATCAGAAAGTTCCAGCGAAGCAAAAGCACGGATCATCAATGCCTTGATTAGTTTTGAAAATAATCTCACCGCTCAACGGATCGCTGCTGGTGGATTAGAGGTAAACAGCACACTTGATCCACTGAGATGGGACGGTGAAACAAGTAATGCTGACGTAGCAACTGAAGGGGAACAGGCCGGATTGATATTATCGCTATTCATCCCGCTAGTTTTAGCAATATGGACCTTTTCCAGCGCCATTCAACCTTCTATTGACATGACTGCTGGAGAACGAGAACGTGGCACTCTTGAAGCACTGCTAGGTTTACCATGCTCGAGAAATGAATTACTTGTGGGTAAATGGCTGGGTGTGGCGACAATTACCGGTGTCGGAGTGTTACTCCAAATTGTTGGTTTATTATTTGCTATTGGCTACCTAGCATCATCTGATTTTATTGGTGTTCCAGATTTGTCAGGTTTTGCCATACTACTAATTATCCTCTCAATCATGCTATTTGCCATTATGGTTGTTGCACTGGAATTAGCACTAGCAATGCGCTCTCATAGTGTTAAGGAAGCCGGCTCTATTCTGGGGCCAGCGATTATTTTGATTATTTTCCCGGCCTTATTTACCCAGGTAATTAATTTAGACGGCATTGAAAGTTTTTGGTTTGGTATACCAGTAATCAATATTTTACTAGCCCTAAGAGAACTGTTACTAGACAGGGTAATTATAGAGCACGTGGTGATATGGATGATCACGTCGATTGTTTACGCAACCCTTGCAGCATACTATGCTGCGAGACAATTCAAACGTGAGGACATAGTTACTACTCTTTCATGAAAATGCAATAAGTGCGTCCCTGACTATATCAATTATCAAATCGATTTCTTCCGATGTTATCCTAAAGTGAGGGGTGAACCGCAAGGCATTATGTCCACCATGTATCACTCCAAGGCCCCTTCGGCGGCACCATGGCTCAACTGCGTCAAAACCGACCACGGGATATTTGTGCGGGACTAATTCAGCACTTAACAGCAAACCAGTACCCTGTACTTTTGTGATAGTACCCGGCAATTCTTCTGCTAGTAGCTTTAATTTTTCAACGAATTCATCGCCCCGGTCCTTGATATTCTTTCGCAACTCTGGAGTAATTTGTTCTAGCACCGCAACTGCAGTTTCTAGCGCTCTAGGGTTGGTAGTCATTGTATTTCCGTATATACCTACTACATACATGGATGCTGCTCGATCGTTCATACCGAGAACGGATAATGGGTATTGGCCAGCGTTGATAGCTTTCGACCACGTCTCCATATCAGGCACTTCAGCATCTTGGAAGCCGTCATAATCAATCACAGATAGGCAACCTTGGCCTCGTATTCCGGCTTGGATTGAATCAACAAGCAACATTGAGTCATATTCGTTGGTTAATCGTCGAGCAGCGTCGTAGAATTCTCTCGTAACGCACATTCCAGGGTTACCTTCACCTTGGATAGGTTCTATTGCAACTAACTCAATGAAGAACTTCTCTGCCACCGAGCGCTCAAAGACTGCTTGTAGTGCGTCTGGATCATTTGCTGGGACTAAAATTAGATTGTCTCGATTTTGAAATGTTGCTAGGTTCTTATCATATCCAGATTTACAGGAATGTGAAATTTGGGCTGGTCGGTCTGTTCTGCCGTGAAAACTGCGTTCGACGGCGATCATTTTAATCGGATAGTTCTCGTATTTGCCGCCTGGTCCAGTTTGCTTGTTGGCATTAATATCAGCAATCCTCAAAGCCACAGTCATCGACTCTGAACCACTATTCATACAGATAAATTTGGTAAATGGGCAATGTCCCCGAGTATTGCCAAGTTCCTCTTTGAGAGCACTGGCTAATCTACTATGACTAAATGACGGCGTCATCACATTGGCCATCACCCAATTTTGCGACATTGCATCGATGACGCTCTCCGGACCATGACCTGCACCCAGCATACCGTAGCCACCATTGTCATGGACAACCGCACCATGAGACGTTACTATCCAAGGCCCCCTAGCAGCTAAAGCAATGTATGGATTAACTGTTGCAGGCGCATAGAAATTGACGTAATCTTCCTGCAATAGTGAAACTAATTCGGGTTCATCAGTAAGCATGACATCGCTGCCTAAGCTCTTACGCAATGCACGGTGGTTTGCCAACCCTTCGCTTATTGCTTGTGATAGTTTATTGTCCAGATGACAGAATTTAGCAATAACTTCGTCGCTTAGACCAATAGTGTCCATTTTACCAGAATTGTTTCTGATATCTGCTAACGCATCGAGTGCCTCATCCGCCCTGCTTATCGCCCTCATCAGTACTATTGCAATCTTGGCGCTTCTTCAATATTCGCCAAACCAAGTAGCAAAACAACAAATTATTTGAGCACTATATTACTATAGTAATACTATACGAATACTTATATTTCGTTGCTACTGCCCTAAACTATGCCAAAGGTTTCGCTAGACATGCCGGCTGAAATATTAATCGATATCAAAAAGCACGTCGGGGATGAAAAAAAGTTTGTTAGTGTGGCTGATGCTATTAGAACCGCATGTCGTAAATTACTCGACCAACTGGATGAAATCGACATACGCAATGGGAGATGAAAAAATGCCAACAAGACATGATGCTAAGGAAGCCGTAAGAACTCTGCTGAGTTATCTTGAAGACGACTATCAGCGGGAGGGCCTACTGGATACGCCCGACCGCGTAATTGATTCCTGGGATGAAATATTCAGCGGTTATGAAATGGACCCCGAGGCGATATTAAGTTCAACTTTTAATGGCGAGGGTTATGATGGCATTGTACTACTCAAGGATATATCATTTCATTCAACTTGTGAACATCATTTGCAACCATTCAACGGCAAGGCTCATATTGCCTACATCCCAGTAGATAGGATTGTTGGAATCTCTAAACTTTCGCGAATCGTGGAATGTCATGCTAGAAGATTACAAAACCAAGAGCGTATCACCAAGGATATTGCCGATGATCTTGAACGTTACCTCAAACCATTAGGTTGTGCTGTGATAATTGAGGCTGCTCACGGATGTATGCGATGCAGAGGCGTCAAACAAGCTAATGCGCTAATGACAACCTCTGCCATGCGAGGAGTGTTTTTCGATAAAGCAGAAGCCCGCCAAGAATTATTCCAACTGATTAACAACTAAGGTGAACACATGACCAGTAAATCAGAAAGTAATCATCACTCTGCAAAAGAGGTTGCAGATTTAGATTATATGTATGACATTGTCGAGATTTTTCACTCTGTTCAAGGTGAAGGTAATCGGTCGGGGATTCCACACGTGTTTGTTAGATTTGGCAATTGTAATCTTCGTTGTGAATGGTGTGATACCGATTTTTTAACTTATCAAAGAATAAAATGTCAAGATATTATCGAGAAAATTGAGAGTTATCAGTGTAAGAATGTTATATTCACTGGAGGGGAGCCAATGATTCATAATCTGTGGCCAATCCAAAGAGAATTGAAGTTGAGAGACTATCACATCTCAATTGAGACTAATGGTACAATACCAATAGAGGAGGGGTTAATCGATTGGATTTGCGTCTCGCCAAAAGATCAACTATATCCCAATACTAAGATAAAACAACGGACTGGAGATGAACTAAAATGCGTTTATGTTGGTCAAGATCTATCCATGTATGATGATTTAGTCTCAGGCTTTACCCATCTTTACATTCAACCTTGTTACATAGAGTCCGAATCAGTCGCATGGAATGGAACAAACTTCGCATTAACCGAAGCTTTGGTAAAAGAAAACCCGCAGTGGAGGCTGTCGCTGCAAACACATAAATGGATGGGGATTGACTGATGAGCACTGCAGTTATGGCTCTCAGTGGTGGCATGGATTCCACTTCACTACTCTTACGCTTGTTAAGAGAAGGAAATACCGTGTACACAATCGGTTTCGATTATGGACAAAAACACGTAATTGAACTAGCCAGAGCGCAACAAAATATCGATTATCTAGCTAAATGCGGCTACCAGGTAGATTTCAGAATTGTTGATTTATCATCCATAATGTCGACCTTTGCCGGCTCGCTAACCTCATCTGAGAAAGTACCTGAAGGCCATTATGAAGAAGCACAAATGAAATCTACTGTAGTGCCTAATAGAAATGCGATATTCTCGTCAATAATCTACGGCTATGCGTTGAGTCTCAGTAAGAAACTTGATGTCGACGTTTCTATCTCGCTGGGCGTCCATTCCGGTGATCATGCTATTTATCCGGATTGCCGGCCTGAATTTTATGACCAACTAAACGACGCCTTTGAGCTAGGTAATTGGGAAAGTGACAGAGTGCGGTTAGAGCTGCCATATATTGATGGTGACAAGGTGACTATACTAAATGACGCAATCATATCGTGCGATCAATTAAACCTGAATTTTGACACGGTCTTTGCCAATACAAATACCTCATACGAACCAGATAATCAAGGTCGAAGTTCGGGCAAAACCGGTTCAGATATTGAAAGAATTTTGGCTTTCCACTCAATTGATCGGATTGATCCAGTACCTTACCAACAAAGCTGGGATGATGTATTGAAGCATGCACTATCAATTCAAGCAGATTACCTGGATAATATTTACCGGGAGAAACTATCTGAATTGCAGTATCAAGTTACGCGCAACGGCGCAACGGAGAGAGCCTTTACTGGATTATATGACAAGCATTTCGTCAAAGGTAGTTACTACTGTATATGCTGTAACCATTTACTGTTTAAATCAGATAGTAAATACAACTCAGGTTGTGGTTGGCCAGCATTCCATACTGAGGATGCCAATGCACAAATCAGTAGAATCAAAGATTACAGTCATGGAATGGTTAGAATCGAGGTGAAATGTTCAAAATGTGATGCTCATCTTGGGCATGTGTTTACCGACGGGCCAAAAGAGCACGGTGGCGAGCGCTACTGTATTAATTCAGCAGCGCTGAAATTTAAGGAGGATTAGATAATGGTAACAAGAATAAGGCGATATGTTGAGACTGACACAGGGCATAGGGTACCCAACCACAAGAGTAAATGCCGTCACATGCATGGTCATAGATATCGGTTTGAAGCAGAGATTGAAGGAGACGTTGTACAAAAAACCGGCGTTTCAGAAGAAGGTATGTTAATGGATTTTTCAGACGTCAGTAAAATTCTCATGCGTGAAGTCCACGATGTTGTTGATCATGCGTTTGTAGTTTACGAAGGTGATGAAACCGCCCTAAAGGCACTTGAGGTGATGGGGGATGAACACAGAACAGTTGTTGTCGATTTCATACCAACTGCCGAAAACTTAGCCAAGTGGGCATTTGAGCAGGTGGAGCCACACATTGTTTCAGCCTACGGAAACAAGCTGAAATTAGTGGCCATGCACGTGTGGGAGACCCCCAAGTCACTAGCCAGTTGGTATAAGTGAGCAGCAATTAGTCAATTCGACGGCGGCGATTCTTTTTCCAGTTCTCATCCCCATTAGTGTATTGCAAAGCCGTTGTCGCATCAATAAGACCACCAATTAATCTAGTTACTTCATCTTCTGTAGGCGTTGCCATCATTACCATGCGTGTCAAGGAATTTTTGATACTTTCACGACGCTCATCGTTGCCCAAAGAAACCGCACTAAATTCGTTCACTGCAGCAATAAAAATGTCGCGCAACTCTGGTGATACAATGTTCTTCAATGGTACGATGTCTGGTAATCCAGCATCCTTTCCTTGTTGATGTTTAACGCGGTCTGAATGTAATTGATACAGGAATGAGTTTACTGAGTGTGATAAATTGGATATTGGATAACCTTCCCAAGTCGGCAGGGTAGCCAAAAAATCGCAGGATTGTAAGTCATCGGTTGAGAGGCCGGTACCCTCGCCACCAAAAACTAGTGCTATTTTGCCCCCATGCTGACTAAATATTGTGGACAATTCCCATGGAAAAGAATAGTGCCTAAACGATGTTTTAGTACCCACTTCTCGTTTACCTGATGTGCCAACCACTAATGAACAATCTTTGGTTGATTCAGATATGTTGTCATAAATTTTAGCATTATCAAGAATCGCTCCCGCATGTTTTGCACGGTTCCTTGCTTCAATATCATCTGTGCTACATTCTGGAGTTACCAGACGTAGTTCATCAAATCCGTAGTTTAGCATGGTACGACAGATAGCTCCTAGATTTCCAGGATGTGAGGTATTGACACAAACCACCACCAACTCGTATGATGAATTGGGCAACGGTATAACTTTGCGATCCCCCATAAAAATCACTCCTGATAAAATTCGACGATCCAGCGTGGATCGCATGGTTGGTATACGAAAAACAAGAAACCACCATTTTCCCGATCATCCATAATTATCGAGCGTTTCCTAATGGAGTGCTTAATTTTTAGATATTCAATCAAAGCTTGTAGCTCTGCTTTATCTGAACTGTGAATGCTGACTGGTTGTCTATCCCAATCAATGCGCACTGGCATCTAGATGCCTCAATCAACCCTTCTTTGCCGGTATCTGGTTACATACCCAGCAATCCAATTGCGCAGTTTTTTCGAACTCACATCAGTCAGTTGAGATACCATTAATTTGTTGTGATCGAAATCATCAGTGAATTTTTCACCGTGTTGCTCAACTAATGCTATTGCCCTAATTTTGATAAAACTTGGTCTAATATTTCCCATATCAATCACTCCTCAAATAATTTGACCTCGATTGGAATATCTGGCTCATCGTGTCTAATGACTTGGAGACGAATTTTGCGTGGCGGATTCTCAATGCCTCTTGCCCAGATTCTCTCGTTGACTGATGGGTCTATCCAAACTTCTTCATCTTCTTTCACCTTTAGATGCTGAATTACGTGATCTTTGATTATTTGAATTGCTCTTGGTGCGCGCTTGAACCTTGTTATGCTCCATGCCTTCCTTAGCGGAACAATGAGTTCAGATTCATTTGGTCTTGCCACATTAATCACCTCTGTAATTTACTGCGTCTCCAGTGATGTCTCTTCGGATGTGATACAGTATTTCGGTCGGTCTTTAGCATGACCCAAACGGGCACACGGCGGTTTTGTTTCGTCGCCTTCATAAGGCGGATTTTTTTTGCTGCTGGTTTATTTTTTGACATTTCGAGCACCTTCTCAGATTCTTCTAATTGACGCATTATTGCGGCTCTTGGATTGTGTAGCCAGTAGATTCTTGAGCATCTTATCACTCATTGGCGGTTGAAATTTTTGTTGTTCATACAACTCAATTATCAGTTTTCTAATTCCTTCAGCACGTTCCGGTGTAGCCAGTGAAATTCTAGCAATCCGTGACCTTGCCTCACTTGTGAGCAGTTGCTTCATCGCATTCGATACTGCTTGCTGTTCAGCGTTTTTGATTTGGGATTCTATTTCGGCATTTGCCTGAGCTTCGGCTTGGGATGCTAACTGCTTTTGTAATTCTTGTTTGCGCTGTTCTCGCAGTGCTGCCAGTTGGTCATCTCCACTTGCAGACATTGTTGACAAACTCCCACTTCCTCAATACTTTGCTAGGCCAGGATACATTTCATTCGCTGCATCTCTGCACATGTGAGCAGCTTCATCTAGCAATTTTTGTCCTGCACCAGTAACTTTTCTACCTGAGTATAGTTGTTGTTTACCGTCAGCAGACTCGATTTCTTTTGTCGGTACCAATTCAACCAATCCAGCGGCTTCTAGTTGCTGGATGGCTGTTCTTATGATGTGACGTGAGGCAACACCGGGTGTGTTTGGACTGGAGCCATTATTTACACTTCCACCGTAATCTTGCGCAAGGGTGGTTACCCCAACTGGTCCCTGTTTCGCTACTTTGCGCAGAATTGATGCGGCTCTAACGAACCACCAGTTGCCTTGCGTCGGCGGCCTTTCTCGATCAGCGCCGGTTTTAACATAACTAGACCAGTCTGGTTGCTCAATATCCTTCATCTCTGCTAACTTTTCAGCTAAAGCAGGGATAAGCATGTCAGCGGGAATATCATAATATGTGGTCATGTCA
>DAUW01000138.1:0-156 GCA_002505355.1 Euryarchaeota archaeon UBA229
GACCGTTTGCCCGTTGAAGAGGTCGATGTCACCAATCTGTCGAAGGTAGTATGGTACGATGTCGCCGACATGACCCATGAGTAATGCAAGATTTTATCTTAAATAGTTATTATGTCACTGTATTATTCGGATGTTTCAACCGATCAAATCTAAATT
>DAUW01000138.1:362-4396 GCA_002505355.1 Euryarchaeota archaeon UBA229
ATGTCACCAATCTGTCGAAGGTAGTATGGTACGATGTCGCCGACATGACCCATGATTACTGCAAGATTTTATCTTAAATAGTTATTATGTCACTGTATTATTCGGATGTTTCAACCGATCAAATCTAAATTTAATTAACCAATGATTCGTGTTTGTGAATCATTGCCGGTGATTACCTTTCACTGGATTGCTCTGTGATCGCCTGCTGATCCCTCATGTCACAAGTTACCTCAAATGTATTCAATTCCAGTCGATTTACCAAGTCGATGTAGGCGACTTTTGCTTCATCCTTACTCATTCCTGAGATGGAAGACCAAGCATCAAATTTTATCCTATCTCTGATTCGGAGTACACTGGGTCTTTTCCCCGAAATGTCTCCTTCTGTAGCCTGCTTGTAGTAGGCGTAGACCTTTCTAATGGTCTCGTTGTCCATGCGCTGGTAGGAATCCTCCACCCTTTTTTGAGCATGGGTAAAGTCCTCATCGAGCATGTAAATCACTCAAAGTTTCAATATAAATCTGTTTTTGTTGCGAATCCTAGAGATGTTACGTCTTGGACATCTCTTTGCTTTCTTATGAAGAGACTCGATTAATCCTCATCCAATCCAGTATCGTATTCAGTTTCCAACTGTTTCACAATTTTGTCACTGAGACCGTACGTCGATGCGATGGTATTGAGTAATTTTCTTTCCTCAGGGGTGATAATCATGTCTTCCATTGCCGTTGCGTACGCATCCAAATAAGCTATCTCTTCCGGAGTATGGCTGGAAGGAATGAATCGACCAGAGATCGTGTCAATGACAGAAAGGATTGGTTTTCGAATCATCAGTAACGTTAGACCGACAAGTACACCGCCTGCCATTCCATAACCAATAATGCTCTCCATTGCCTCACTGCCAATAATAAACGCAACCAGACCGATACCAGTAAACACTGCAGTTCTGAATGTTTTTCTCAGGTTGTTGTCGATACCGAATACGGTGTCTTTGAGAGTGGCGTGGACAAACATCATGCATTCGAATGCAATACCTATCGGGGTAATTACGAAACTGAAAATCCACAAGAACAGTTTGAAACGGTCAAACGAGCTTGCCTCTCCATATCTCCAAATTGTTTCGTTGATGAACGTGACTTGATCACCGTGCAATATGGTGAGAATGGTCAGCAATACAACGTACAAGAAGAATGAAATGACTTTACCGAGGAAACCAATGTACAACGAACGGGATGTGAGGCTGCTGCTTATGTCCGGATTTTCGCCTTCTAAATGCGATCGTATCGATGAGCGTATCAACAACAGCGCCATCAAAGAGGCGAGAGGAGACAACACAACAATTGCCCAGGCTCCGTCTGGTTGGGTCACGATTGTAGTTTCAAAATCTTGCGTACATGGACCAACTTCATCCACAACATCACGCATCCATTCTTGCTCTTCACCAAACCAAGTATGCAGCTCAGCTTGTGGATCGCCCTCTTGGCAGGTAATCCAACTTGCATCACTGATGTCAAATGCAGGGGCGGTCCGAATGAGCGCCCAAATTGCAATTCCAAAAATCACCGTAAGATACCATGCGTGTTTCTTGAAACTGTCTCTGTGCAGGAAACTAAGTCGTTTCAGACGATAATAAATGGGTATACAGAAATACATGAGTATTGAAATGACGTGGGCTGTAAAAAATACATCAATTGTCCAGATCCAAAGCACATCCTGAAGTGCCTCATATTTTCGTATATACAGAATACCAGATGACAACAGGAAGGTCGCTTTAATGCCCTCACAAACCAAAAGAACCGACATAAAATTGTTCTCGTAACCCTTCTTCCTAGCCCGCCAAATAAGAGCACTAAGACCCAGACACCACAGCAGGATTAGAATTGACGCCCACGCAATGAGAATTCGGAAACCAAAGAATGCCTCAGAACTAAATGCATCTCTGTAGAAGTCACCTGCGCCCCAGACGTAAGATGACATGTAAGTCCTTTAAGGACTGTATTTAATTGATTTTTTGGTGTAGTTACAATAGAAGCAACTGCGATAGTTTCGATTTGTATCAACGACGCAAATCGATCAGAGCAACGGCTTGAACATCGTGACAATGGATGCGTTGGCTGCACGAACGGAGGCTGTTGTATCGGCATACATGAAGCCATGACCCTCAGTCATGAATTCCTTGTATTGGGTCTCAACCCCATCCTCCGATAGCCGGTCAGCATATGCTTTGGCTTCGTCACGCAAAAGATCAAAGCCAGCCGTGATGACAATCGCAGGTGGCAATCCTGACAGGTTGGGTGCGAACAAAGGCGATACGTAAGGATCTTTTTCAAGCGACTCGTCCTGTAGAAGATTAGACTTGAACCACTCAAGATGGGTTTTAGTAATGATGTGACCTTCTCCCAATTCCTCAATGGATGGGTGAGAAAAGGTATAGTCAATGAATGGGTAGACCATGAGTTGAGCCTTTGGCAACCATTCTCCATTGTCGCGTCGCTTCAGACAAAGTACTGCGGTCAGGTTCCCACCTGCGCTGTCACCAGCCACTGAAATTCGCTCAGTATCAATTTCTAACTCTGAAGCATTGGCTCGAACCCAATCAAGGGCCGTATTTGCATCGTTGAGTTGAGTAGGATACGGATACTCCGGAGCAAGGCGGTAACCCACAGCGTATACCTTAGCGTTGAGTTCCTTGGCAAAATATTCACACAGACTACGACAGGAATCAATACCCATCGACGAGTACCCTCCTCCGTGGAAATAGACAACTGCGGGGCCGCCCGGCTGAACGGCCTTGGGCCGAAATTCTGCGACGGTAATCGAACCACCGTCCACGCTGATGGTCCGATCTTGGCGATGGATTCCTCGGAGGGGCCGCTTTTCAAAAGGCTTCATTTGTTTCTTCCAAATTGCCCGCAGCTCTGCAGCAGATTTGGTGTCATCAAGTGCGAAAATACCCTGTTTTAGGGCATTGACGACCACAAACTGCCCAGCGGGGTCGAATACTCTACCGCCGGATGCAGTCATTTGCGGTTGGCCGGACATTCGAAGCAGCCAACTGCCTGGTAGAGAGAGAAACCAACGGGTCAATGTATAACGCATGATAAACCCTTGAACTCCAAAGACTAAATACAATTCCAAATGGATTTCAGTGCGCATACATAGGGTTCCTCAATCAATGATATGCATTCACTGGCATGATAATTATGCTTATTTTTGGAAAGAAAAACATGTGCCTATGTACTAAGACATGGTATTCCGGCTCATGATTGCTCCTCATCTTATGGCAATCAAGGCCTCGATGAAGACGTTGCTCTTGATCAGCGTCTTAGCCACAATTGGGACGGGAATCATGACGATTGGCATTGGCATGGATACACCTTGGGCTCCTTGGGAGCGTCAATCAGATACGATGTTCCCTCCTGTGTTGTTCACGTTAGCAAGTTTTGTAGCCACCGTTTCATTTTGTGCAATGACTGCTGTATGGCATACTTCACTCAAGGTGGTGACGAGCAATCCAGACAAGTGGTGGAGGATAAGTGGGATTTTATTCCTCATTTCTTACGGAACATACTCGTTCGGTTCTGGAACAACCGAAGCGGCAATCATGCTGAACATTCTGCACCTGATTGTTGGTATCCCTGCTCTCACCCTTCTGCCCCGTGCTTTCCACAAGGGTCAATTCATGGATTCAATCGAATCGTAACGCAATCTGTTTCCAAGCCAGAATCCAATGATGTTAACAAGAACATCTGAAATTTTGTTCTCCCAAGTTTCCTTCGCGAATTCATACGGAAGCACGAGTTCGAGCAACTCCCATCCAATGGACAAAGCAAAGAAAATGTACCAATTTTGAAGAAAAAATCGTCCTAGAATGGACCACTGAACGAAGTGACCAAGCGACCACAAATTGAGGAGTGTCATGCAAATCAGATTGCCTCGATAACGATAGCAATGCCTTGACCGCCAACAATGCATGCTGTTGCAATGCCGTATTTTCCGCCACATCGTTTCAATTCATGAGCGAGGGTCAGCGTTAGTCG
>DAUW01000084.1 GCA_002505355.1 Euryarchaeota archaeon UBA229
ACACCAACTTCACCGAGTAGTTGACTTCCTGCGGTTTGATAAATCAAATCGCAACTAAGTAAATCATCGATAAACCCTTGATTGGAAATTGGGCAGGAAATTACGTCTTCTGGGATTTCCTTGGGTTTGTGGCCGTATAATTTTACTTTCAAACCGTGCTTTCTAGCATGGTCAGTTATTGCCTCAAAATGACAAAGTACGCTTTTTCTCAAGTAAGCAACAGCATGGGTGCCTTGTGGCTGCCATGCACCAGGGAAAAACTGCGGCCTAAGCATCGGGCCAACAAGGTTTACGTCGCCTTTTTTTGGCTGCAAATTAAAACCCTTTGAAATAACACTTAAAGCAGGTTTTGGTGTGAAAATTTTACACAATAATCTAACTGGAAAAAGCCGTACACGTTGAGATATTGACAACCTATCGGCAAGTTTTGTATCAATAGAGAAACGTTGGCTGTTAAAGGAAATAATTGGTTTGTCGAGCTTTTTTGCTGCTCTGGCAAATGTCGGTTCAAAATCTGAGATTAAAGCATCGGGCTGATAGTGTTGTAACTGATTTATACAATCCTTAATTCGGTTACGATGGCCTTTGATGAACTTAGCAGTGGCATAAGCAGTACCAATGTAGGATATTCCTCGTTTTCCCAGTACGAACCTTGGGGTTTCTAGATAAGTCACTGAATCGGCTCCATAGCGTTTCTCTAACAAATCTACAGCATCGCCACAAGTAAAGAATTGAACCCTATGGCCGGCTTCAATCAGTCGGTCTGCTAAGCCGATTGCACGAGTCGTATGTCCCCTGCCTTCGCCTGCTAAAGCATAGGCGATATTCATACGATCACCTCTGCAGAACGTTCCAGATTTGCCCCTAATTCATCGTAATCGAGACTAAAATCTGTTTCGAAGGATGGTTGGTTGCTAGCAATTTGCTTGGCTCTTTCTCTAAGTAGTGAAATTGTTGAAATTTTTGGCGAATACTCTAGTATTTCCATGGTTCCGTCCATTGCTTCTGCGATTGCAGTACAGGATTCCAACCAATCTCCGTCATTCCAATATTCGACGCCGTTTTTTACTTGAAATTCTGCTTTGTGAATGTGTCCGCATACCACGCCATCATATCCGAGCCTCGCTGCTTCTCGTGTTACAGTATTAACATAATTTTTGAAGGTCTTGGAATTTCTTTGCATAGCTCTTCTAGCAGCGGTTGCTAATGACCAATTAGGTAATTTCAACAATCTCCGCACCCAGGCAATAGGACGATTTATTTTCATTAACAGTTGAACGCTAAAGTGGCCTAAGTGGCACAACCAACGGTGATTTCTGATAAATAAGTCAAATTCGTCGCCATGTATTACCCAAAGATTTCTGCCATCTGCAGTAGTATGTTCAGCTTGATTTACTATTTCTATGCCATGAATTTTTGTTGAGCACCATTCACGAAATGCTTCGTCATGATTGCCGGGGATGTAGTAGATTTGTGTGCCTTTATTGGCTTTTGAAATCAAAATTTTTATTATTAAATCCTCGGTTTCTGTCCAATGCCACTTCTTCCCTTTGCACCAGTGGTCAATAATGTCGCCAACAAGGTAAATTTGCTCTGCGTCATTGGCCTGTAAGAATGCCAACAGCTTATTGCTTTGAACGCCTTTAAGTCCAAGGTGGCAGTCAGAAATGAACAGCGTTCGATAATGTGTGACATCTTGTACCAGAAATAGCGCCCCGGCTGGGCTACCCAAAGAAAATACTATATTTCACCCCAAACAATCTAAATCGTAGTATATAGGCTATATATTAGCCGAATCTTCCTGAAATATATCTTGCAGTCAATTCTTTTGACGGATCGCCAAAGATTTTCGAAGTTTTATCGAATTCAACTAGTCTACCGAGGTACATGAAACCGGTATAGTCACTTACACGCTGGGCTTGACTCATAGAGTGAGTGACAATTACCACGGTAAAATGTTTTTTCAATTCCAAAATTAGTTCTTCAATTTTTGCTGTTGCAATTGGGTCCAGCGCCGAACAAGGCTCATCCATAAGAATTACCTCAGGTTCAACTGCAATTGTTCTAGCAATACAAAGTCGTTGTTGTTGTCCGCCAGACAGACTGGTTCCCAATTCATGGAGTCGGTCGTTTACTTCATCCCAAATTGCCGCCCTACGTAGCGACTCTTCGACTATTTTATCCAACTCCCTTCTACTTGGAGTGTAGTGAAGTCTAACACCATATGCAACATTATCGTAAATTGATTTAGGGAATGGATTTGGCTTTTGAAACACCATGCCAACTCTTCTTCGTATGGTAACCAGGTCAGCACCTCGCCCCATTATTTCCTCACCGTCAAGCTCGATTGATCCATCAATTTTACAAATTGGGATTAGGTCGTTCATTCGATTTAAACAGCGCAATAAAGTCGACTTACCGCAACCGGATGGGCCTATTAGCGCGGTCACTGAATTGCGCTTAAATGGGATAGATACATTGTAAATTGCCTGGGCATTGCCGTAGTGTAAATCTAAATCTCGAATCCACATGTGAGCATCGCCATCGATTTCCAAATCTCTAGTTGAATCTGGTATTTCTTCATGAATATCCGAATCTTCACTGTGTTCATCTGGTAGTGATTGTAAATATTCGTTAATAATTGTGGATTCCTCAAAATCCGCTTTGCCATCAACCTTGGACATCGCTGTTAAGATGCTTCTAATTTGGGACTTTTTCGGCTGCTTTGAATCATCAGAAACCAATTCCTTTAGTTGAGCAAGTAGTTGCTCTTCATCTGTTGAGATTTTTCCATCGGCTGCCATAATCTCTCGCAGTGCCTCGAATAACGACTCGTGAGTATCACTGACCCCAGTCTCTTCTATGACTTCTTCATCTTCTGTACTTTCTTGTTTTTTCGTCATGTGCTTGAATACCTCCTAAAGTGTGCACGGAGTAAAATTGCTGCTGAGTTAACTATAACTAAGGTACCTAACAATACAATAGAAGCACCAGCAGCAGCGACTTTGAAACCTATTTTTGGCATATCTGTCCAGCGATATACTTGAACAGGCAATACGGTGTAAAATCCTCTATCGTTAGAGTCCGGTCCAACATATTCTGCCGGGTCTGCAGACATTGGGCCACGGTCAGCCCATAATGGAAGGTTTTGCAAGTGAGGTTCAATGCCGGGGAACCAGCTAGCAAATCCGTCTAACGATGGAGTATACTGATATGATACGTAAAAGAAGGCGTCTGGTTCAGTAAATACCGAGGCTACTGCGCCAACTAGAATAAGTGGCGCAGCCTCTCCCATGATTCTTGACATGGCTAGAATGGTTCCAGTCATCATGCCAGGCATTGCGTGTGGTAGTACGTGATCTTTAGTCACTTGCCATTTAGTACATCCTAAACCAAATGCCGCATTTCGTAACGATGGTGGAACTGCCCTGAGCGCCTCCTGTGAAGAGATTACTATCGTTGGCATAGCCATCGTAGCCATGGTCATACCAGCAGTCATCACTGTACCTCCCAACCCTAGACCAATTCCTCTATCAGTCAAAAATAGTGCTAAACCAAATAACCCGAATACAATTGCTGGAACTCCAGCAAGATTGGTGATTAAGGCTTGAATTCCTCTTCGGAACGAATTGTTAGGCGCATACTCTTCTAACCAAATTGCCGCACCAATTGAAAGTGGAATGGCAAACAACATTGTGTATCCAACAACGTAAACGCTACCCCAAAATGCTGCCCTTAGACCCGCTTTATACGGTTCTGAAGAGGTGTAATCTGACCATACAAATGGAATGTGGATATTCATTGGAATCGCAAATAATGCTATCACCATAACCACTATTGCTGCGGTCATCCATCCATCTCGTCCCTTAATTACTAATCCTAGTCGGTCTTCCTGAATCTTGTTGGTTCGGGTCAGTTGTAGTCCTGCAATCACTAACTTTTTACCTCCAACAAACGACATCAATAATAGAATCGCCCCTACAACCCATCCCTCAATTAGAATCCAAGAAAGGGCAATATACCAAACAATTATGTTTAACATTAACAAACCAAAATCTACCAACCCGTCTGCTAGGGGAACATCATTATCTGGACGCATCTTAACAATATCTGAAATTGCAGTGATAAGGGCGATGAAACTCATCAATGATACTGCTCCACCGATCGTGAATGAGAATGGGACCAATAATACTGGTTGGTTCTCATTAAATGTACTAATGAAAATTAGCAATGCTCCGATGAAGATGAGTAGTCTAACTAGGATGCCAAATAATCTGCTTAACAGTTCTGAAGAAAATGTTAACCATGACCATGGAGTTTTCGTACCAGTATCGAGTTCCTTTGAACCAATTTTGATCAAGCCTGAACGTATTGATA
>DAUW01000114.1:0-151 GCA_002505355.1 Euryarchaeota archaeon UBA229
CAATATTCCGTTCCAGCCACAAGTAGTTGGAGCAACAGGCCTGGCAATATCTGGAATCATGGATCTAACAAAGGCCGGATTCGCTGCTGGTGCAATTAACAATGAAATGACTTCATTCAGTGCTGGTAAAGTAACAGCTGAATGGGTGACA
>DAUW01000114.1:549-8457 GCA_002505355.1 Euryarchaeota archaeon UBA229
AGTTGGTACGATATGTTTGATGCTTTCTTTGCCGCCACTAACCAGTCCGGCTTGGGTGCCGTAACATACACACAAGCAATCCAAGGTCAGCAAGCCGCAGCCGGTGGAGTCACTTTCGCTGGTAATGCATCAATTACCGATCTGACTTACGCATTTGATTCCGCAGTAATGCCAACTGGCGAGGATGTTTCCCTCACTGGAATGGTTGGTGTCATGGTTCTTTCTGGTCACTGTAATGCATTCCAAACCGCAACCTATGATGAAGTAATGGCAGATGCAGCAAATGGCTTTGCTAACGTTGGAACTATGCAAAGAGCCAGTATTTGGGGCTTCGGAGTTCCAGGTGATATCAACGCAACTATCGCTAACGACTTTGCGGTTTGTTTTGGTATCGGTGGTATGTTTGCTAATGTGTTCGGCGGTGGCGATGATGATTGGTTTATGGACCAATCTGGAACTGCTGTCGATGCATCAACTAGAATGATGAACTACCTTGGAGTCGACATCGATAACGCAGTTGCCATGAATCTATTGTTTGGCGGTCAAGGAGAGGCAGTTCCAACTGGTCTATTAGCAACCAATGCAGTAGGCGATGAATCTGCCACAGCGTTTGGCGTCGCAACATTCATCGGAATGGATGCAGCAACCGCAATGTCCACCTACAATTTAGATATGGAACAATATGGAGCAATCGCCACATGGGTTGGCGGTTGGTTGGGCAGTCAGACTGCTCTACCATTGGTGTTGCTTGGCGGCACTGGAACCATAACTGCTGAGGAGTTCGTCAATGTAACACTTGGTGGCCAAGACCCGGTTAACGGCGGTTACCTAACTTACAGCCTCAACATGGGCGGTGCATGGGGCGTTTTGGGTGCCTCAGCCGGAGCCCCTCCAGTATCAGTTGCCCCTGAGGTCGCTGGAAATCTGCTGTATGGGCCGTTAGGTATTACCACTAGAACCGGTTCAGGCTTGTTCCTTTACGGTGAATTGTTTGGACAGACTCCGCCAATTAATTTGGCAACCATGCAACCAGGAGCACCAATGGCGTGGAATGAAACTACAATTGGTACAATCTATGGCATTGATGCCAATGCGGCTGCAGCTCTCAGGTCACTACTCAGAGATGCCATTTACGATGACTTCGTCCCAGACTTCTTGCTGGGATTAGGTAGCGACGGTCCTTACAAGACTCAGACAGTCAATGAGTGGCTGTTTGGCTGGAGAGACCCTGTTAGCGCTTTCGTTGCTGGTGATATTACAGACCCAACACTAGGCTGGACCAAGCTGGAAACCAACCAGACTTACTACGGTTCTGGCGGCGTGTCAACTGGACCAGCCACAACCTACACAATCTGTACTGGACACAACTCAGACTGTGACAAGGGCGAAACATTGCTTGAGGATGGCTCCAACGAACTACCGTGGCACAACACACAAATGATGATGGCCACCTTTGGGCTAGTTGGTGTTGAAACCCTCGACGAAACCACTGGAGGTTTCCTAACCGGTGACGGTGACAAAGTAGATGCCGGTGGTTACGCAATAACCGCTGTTGTTTGTTCTGGAACCAGTGAAGTCAAGAACATACCAGTCGATGACTGCACAGCATCTGTCGACCCAACCACCAGGCCGATTACTGCGAAACTGATCAAGTCATTCAGTCTGGTTGACGCAATGACACCGGCTCTACCAGTTTACTTCGGTACCGAAATCAACATGCAGGCTGAACAACTCTCAGGCTTGATTATTGCTGGTGACTCTACTTCAACATTCTACCTTGACATGAGAGGTCCATACGACAGAGCAACGGCACCAACTATGGATGACCTACAACCAGTATTCCAAATCGTTCAGTCCTCAGAAATCGAGGATGATGATGCAGAAGAAATGGAGAGCTCAATTGTTACCAACCAGAACGGACTAACCTACTGGACCAACTTTGACGTCCCAACAGACTACATTGCGCTACTACTGCTCCTGGGCACAATCTCCTGTCTAATCCTTGGAGTCATTGCTCTAGGTAATGACGAAGAGTGAAGCCAGGTTTTACTGCCACTGGGATATTGCGGTATAGAGCGAGCGAAAGCAATAGAACTCACCTTTGAAATGGTGAGTCCGACTCGACACTGCATGGCCAAGCGAGTTCTCCTAGTGCGAGGGGGCTCACTTGGTCGCAACACTGGATTAGGTGCAGCACATCACAACCTTGTGGATCTATTATCAAGTGGCAAGGTTGTTGGCTGGGAATTAGCTGATGTTTACGAGTATCCGTTAGCAAAGACAAATAATCCAATGTCTCGAATATGGCAGCGCTGGTTCGCTCATCCACGGCGCGTAGCGAAACAAATTACCAAACTAGCACAACAAAATGATTGCGACATCGTTCACATTACTGATCAAGAACAGGCTCACTTGGCCCCCAAAAACAGCCCACTCCCGGTGGTAATAACAGTGCATGATTTGTTTCACCTATTTCCTGAGCAGTTGAGATTGCGCGATGAGGTGATAGCTGTTGGCGACGCTAAGCCTGGAGTAATCAGACGCCGAGATTTGCGTAAGCTCAAAGCAGGTATCAATCGAGCAAATCATCTGTTATGCAACTCAAAGCACACACTTAAGGCCACTAATCGATACTTTCCTAGCGTTGCGGCAAGCCCTCTGCCCCTTGGTATAGACTCAGCAAAATACCATCCAGATAATAATCAAGTAATTGACCTTGACCTGCCCGATAAGTGTAATTTATTGGTCGTTGGTAGTAATGATCCGAGAAAGCGAATGAACTTCCTGTGTAAAGTAATCGCCAGCCTACCAGAAGCAATAAAAAATCAAATTCATATCCATCATGTCGGCAACTCCTCGGCGAATTCAGGCTTACCAGCGATATCTGATATGGTAAAATCACACAATCTGAATAATTGGACAGCCCACGGTTCTGCAGTATCAGACGAATACCTAATGACTCTGCGCTTGATGTGTGATGGGTTGTTGTTTCCATCAGTTAGTGAAGGGTTCGGTTATCCACCCATTGAATCGATGGCTGCGGGTATGAGGGTTGTTTGTGCAGATTTGCCGTCCCATAACGAACTAATGCCGGAGGATAGTTGTATATCAGCAGATGATGCGAGTGCATGGTTAGATGCCATAACGTCACTTTACGAGGATTATAAGATGAGAAAACTAGGCTCGATACAGCCAAGTTTGCGCATGATTGAGCATGCAAAACAGTACGATAATGCTGTATTCTGTGCGAGATTAGGTGAATTTTATTCTTCTATAGTTACCTAGTTTTACCAAGGAAATTTTACGTTCCAAATTATGCCGTCAAAAATTATGCACTGGATACCGAGCAAAATCGAGCCAATGAGCATTGTTTTACCCCCTGCAAACCCGTCTTTATAGCTTGAATAGGCTAGCATTCCCAACATAATATTGCCAATACTAACAAGGGTCAAAATTCCAATAACTAGCATCGGCGTCCATGAGTAGTCATTGTTAATGTGAAACAGCGTGCTTTCCAACCACAGCATTGATGGTATCATGAATAGGCTATAGGAAAGAAAAATCCTGTTCAGACCTGCACCATCTGACGTTTTTTGCCACGGCCAGCGAAGTTGTTCAACCACTGATAAGTCGGCTCGGTAGAGTATCGTCCACCAGTAAATCAGCCAACCAAACGCGGCAAGAAACATACATGGCACGATGAATACAATCCATGATTCTGGTATCCCTCCCCACAGGATCATCGAATCGTCCGTTCTAGAAACACCGTAGACATAGGATAGTAGTACTAAAATTCCACACACGACAACAAAAATGCGGACAAAACGACGGGTTATCACCATGAAATCTACTCCGTATGACTCTCCTTAAATGCTTAATTGAGGGGTCGACATGAATACGCATTGTTCATGAACATCTTTTGATTCGCACGGGTTATGCAACCAATCCAACGAGTAGCAATAGTCGGCGCCGGAAACATGGGTTCAGGCATCGCGCAAAAATCAGCACAAGAGGAATTTGATGTACAAATGGTTGACAGAGAGCAACAATGGGTTGACCGTGGGCAAAATATTATTTCTGGTTTTCTAGACGAAGCAGTTGGAAGAAGGATCTTCTCAGAGCAACAGGTTGCGGACATAAAGAATAGGATTACTGGAGTTGTTGGCGTTGATAATACCGCAGCAGATACGGATTTGGTAATTGAAGCGGTCTTTGAGGACTTCGAGATCAAAAGCGCGGTGTTTGAGAGTTTGGACGGTGCCTGTGGTGAAAACACAATCTTGGCATCAAATACCTCTTCGCTATCGGTTAACGCGTTGGCTGAAGCAACCGGTAGACCAGATCGCTTCGTTGGTTTACATTTCTTTTACCATCCGGCAAAAAACCGCTTGGTAGAAGTCATTCCGGCAGAATCTACTAGTCAACAGACCATTGACCGAGTAGTACAATACTGCAAGATGTTGGGCAAAGTGGTAATTGTCTGCGGCGACAGGCCAGGATTTGTCGTCAACAGATTTTTTGTTCCATGGTTAAATGAGGCTTGCCTACTCCTTGAAGAAGGACACGGAACCGCCGCTCAAATTGATGCAGTCGCACGTAAGGCATTCAGGATTGGATTAGGGCCTTTCGGGCTAATGAATCTCACTGGGCCCCCAATTGCTCTACACTCCACCGATTACCTTGCAGAGCAGTTGATTACACCAAGGTACTGTGGTGCAGCTAATCTCAGGGAACTAGTTGGCGAAAACCGAATGTGGGAAATTGATGAAGAAGAATCCTACACAGAGAACCAATACGAGGAAATTTCTCGTCGCCTCTACGGAGTAGTATTTGGTGTTGCTACTCAAATTGTCGCCGAGGGCGTGTGCTCTATCGAAGATGTTGACCGTGGCGCCAAAGTAGGCCTAAGGTGGGCAAGAGGACCGTTTGAATTAATGAATCGGGTCGGTGTGAAAAACTCTTACGAAATGGCCAAGGATTACCTTGCACTGTGTCAAGATGACGAAGGCAATAGTAACTGGATATTGCCAGACTTTTTTGCTGTTCAAGCATCCAAAAATATGGCTTGGGACTTTTCATATGTCGACACCCAAATTAGCGATGGCATCGCTACCATCACCATCAATCGGCCAGAAGCAATGAATGCGTTAAACGAGACCGTAATTCAGCAACTTGGTCTCGCCGTTGCCGCAATAAATGATAATGACGCCGTTCACACAATGGTATTGGATGGTGCAGGTAAGGCGTTCATCGCAGGGGCTGACGTGAAGTTCTTTGTCGATAAAATACGCTCAGACTCGATTGAGGATATCGTTGAATTTACCAGTAACGGGCATAAGGTACTCAATGCAATAGAAAACTCAACAAAAACCACGATTGCCCTAACTACTGGGCTGGCATTAGGTGGTGGTCTTGAACTCGCATTATGTTGCGATTACCGTATTGGGACGCGCAGAACTCAGTTTAGGTTCCCTGAAACATCGATTGGCATCTACCCGGGACTTGGGGGCTCTCAGCGGCCTGCTAGAATATCGGGTATCCCATTAGCCCGCTGGGCAGTATTGGGTGGAAATTTCATGTCTGCACAAGTGGCTTATGACATTGGCTTACTGACTCATTTGGTAGATCTTGCTGATGTTGATGGTGTGGCACAAGCGTGTTCTAGAGACGGTAAACCCGTGGAAAAGTACCCCGGAAAGCCTAATTTTGAAGAAAGTACAGTTGTTAAATTTGCTACTGATTTTTACAGTGACGCTAATCTACCAACTTTGTTGTCCGGTGGTTGTCCAGATGGCTATGATAGTGCGGATAAAACCATTTCACGACAATTGAAGAATCTCAAATATACTGCACCGATTGCCCTCTCGATGGCTAGTGAACTGATTGACATAACTGCGACAACAACACTTGCTGAAGGTCTTGATTCAGAATTGTCAAAACTCACCGACATCTTCTCGACGCGCGACGCGCTTGAGGGTCTTTCAGCCCTTATTGAAGGACGCAGGGCTACTTACACCAACTCATGAGGCTGGAACTTCGATGTCCGGTGAGAATCTCCCAATTTTGTATAGCTTCAGGCGCTGTCCTTACGCAATGCGAGCGAGGATGTCGATTGTTCGAACTGGTTTCGCTTGTGAGCATCGAGAAGTGATACTTCGTGATAGACCTCAGCACATGATGGAAATATCACCAAAAGGGACGGTTCCGGTAATGTTGCTGCCTGACGGGGCAGTGATTGAGGAAAGTCTTGAAATCATGCAGCATGTACTAGACTGGGAACTTGATGATCAAGAATCAAGGTGGGTGGCAAGGAATGATAACGAATTCAAGTATCACCTTGACCGCTACAAATATCCTAATCGTTATGAAAATGTAGATTCACTTGTCCATAGAACTTCAGCACAACACTACCTAGATGACTTAGATGAGCTCCTTAGCGTTGAAATTTCGACTGCATTAAGCGACGCATTGTTTCCATTTGTCCGTCAATTCGCTAACCATGACCGGGGCTGGTTTGACTCGCAGAGTTGGAAAAATGTCCACAACTGGCTCGATCAGAATTTAACCTCGGCAGAATTTAGCCTTTGCATGAAAAAGTATCCACAATGGTCTCCTGATCACGAACTCGTTAGGTTTCCCCCTACTGAATAATCGGTAAGTGCTTGACTGGTGGAGCGATACCCAAATCTTCTGGGAAGAACATAGTTGCCTCAGGGATAGGTATAGGTGTGATCTCATGGCCAACTAGAGCTACTCTGCTAGGTTTCGAGTCCGAGAGGATTTCTCTTCCCGTTAGTGGAGCAATCTTGGACGAGAAATCCATGATGTCATCATGGCTTGGCATGTTTTCTGCGCTGAGATTCTCTCTGCTGTGGCCAACATAGACATACCCCTTATTCTCGATGAAATCCGGATCAGCACGGTTGTCTAGTGCGGCAAATTCTCTAATGTTCTTGTCACTCATGTTAATGCCTTTCATCAATGTGTGTCGTGACACAATCCTCGTGTCTAACGACGGCATTAAATCGATAGTTTTCTCGAACTGCTCCCATGCTCGAGAGTTCCATTTTGGTTTACACACCTTGTCAAAAATCTCTTTGTTGGGGGCGTCGACTGACACATAAAGTTGTGTGGGCAGGGGGTCGAGTCGCTCCAAGACCTTCGGGAAGGTACCGTTGGTAACAAGCATCGTTGTCATTCCGTGTTTGTGGCATAGGTCGATATACTCTCCAAGTCTTCGATAAAGAGTTGGTTCACCATTCAGAGATATTGCAACATGTTTTGGATTCTGAGCGTCCAGCCATTTTTCTCTAGGCACTTTCGGATTACCGCCAAATCCAGAAAGCAGTCTTCGCTGCGCTCGAACCGATTCATAGAGTAGTTCTAACGGATCTTGATCGGTTAGTTCAAGTGTATCCATGTGTGGTTCGCGCCAACAGTAAGTGCAGGCTAAATTGCACTGGTCAACAACGGGCGAAGTTTGCATACAATTATGACTAGCGATGCCGTAAAATTTCCCTTTGTAACATTGGCGATCTCGTAGTAACGATTCTTTTGTCCAATGACATATTTTCACCCCACCGTGCTCACCAACGATGTGGTATCTCTGTTTCTGTAACTTTGCTTTTAATGCTAAATCCATGCCCATGAGGTACACGCTCCTGAGCCGTCAACCACGGTTCCTTGCGGGTTCGGGATAGGCTCGGACGCTAATACGACATATGCCTTAGTTATCAAGACAACTCACGCAGCGCCGGCGTATAATTCTCTTTGTAACGACGGTATGTACGATAAATGATATACCTCACAAGTGTAATAAAAACAACCTAATTTTGTTTTTGCACCCATGTGTTGGCGTTTTCACCACTGCTTAATATACTCTAGGTGTATAAAGTAAAGTGAGGAGAA
>DAUW01000102.1:0-140 GCA_002505355.1 Euryarchaeota archaeon UBA229
TGCTGAAGAGGAGGAGGAAGAAGACGACGGTGGCGGTTTCGAAGGTCTAGGCTCTTTGTTCGGTTGATTAAGACGGATAACCTATCCGATTTACCCTTGCCTACATAGGCGAGAGCATATCGACACGGTTCATCGGTCTT
>DAUW01000102.1:524-4050 GCA_002505355.1 Euryarchaeota archaeon UBA229
GCGAGCTATTGCAAGCATTCATGCACTCACCGTACAGTGGATAGTCATGGTGCGGAAAGCAACAACTGACCTGGAAGTCAGCGTTTCGCCGGTTCAATGTGTCAAGGCATTGAGAAAACTCATCGAACAAGCCGGTTGGCAAATTGAGCGACATGAGGGCGCTAGACTTGTTGATCGGTTTGCCATTATCGTCCCGATGGCCCAATCGACCAGAACCATTGGAATTAAGGTCCTAGACGGCCCACTACTTGGCCTCGAGTTGGCTTGCTGGTCGGAGACTAGAGGGTCGCATGGCGCGATAAATATCGCCTCGTTTTTGTTACCCGGTGGCTATGAGGTGTCGGAAACCAAGGCATTAATCGATAATTGGGTAGCAAGTCTTCCACGCTGTCCGTGGCGCTGGACGTTTAGTGAACGCTCTCAGGTAGGATATTTGCTGCCAGTATGGCGAAAAGCGCGGAGAAAATTCGCTGACCTTGGCTTCAGTGTTGGTAAAAAACACTGGCCACACGAAGCAAAAATGGAATGGCCACCGAAGAAAGCCGGGAAAAAATGACTGGTTTTGTTTGGGGGTAACAAATAAACCGTAGAATTTCCGCCTCCCCTTTAGGGGAGGCGTTACGCTGTCGATAAAATCGTCTCGGAAAATCCAAACCTCCCTGTTCATCGTATTTTTGATGATCTCAATGACATGGTCTGCTGGAATAAATGAAATTGTATCGAAAAATGAGCGAAGAGGAGATCTGAGTGACCTTGACGTTCGCGCATCACATGCCGGTTGTGATTCGGTTACCAGAACTGCTGGCACGCCAATTTACATTGACCCGATCAATGGTTCAGCAAGCTGGTCTGGGACGATTAACTGCCCGAAAAATAGTTTGAGTGAAGCAGTTTCAGCTGCAATATCAGGCGACGAAATAATTCTTCAATCCGGTAATTACCATGACAATGTCACAATCGACAATCTAGATGATTTGGTGATTCGCGCTGCTGACGGTGCGAGTGTAATATTTGATGGCACAAAAAGCATCACTTCTGATTTAGCAGCAGTTTGGGGCAATGCAGACAGCGATGGAATTCAAGAAGTCGATTTACCAGTAGCAGGCTGGCAATTATTCTACAATTATGATGAGCAAGTACCGGCTCGCTGGCCAAACGCTCAGTTTTCTGATGAAACGGTTTTCGATCGTTCCCATTGGGCTGAGGGAACTTTGACCAGTAATAACAACGCTTACACACAGGGCTGGCTGACCGATGCGGGACCAGAAACTGGTGTTCACTCAGGGCTTAACGAGACTATCAACGCGACAGGATTAGACCCAGTCGGTGCAATTGCAATACTTAATCTCGGCTCATTCCGTAGTAATAGTCGAGAGATAACTGACTGGAATAGCGCTAATGGCACATTCTCTTATGACCCAACTGGGGTTTCGTGGAAAAATAAGCATCACGCCTACTTTCTGGAAGGTAAACGCGAACTAATCGATATTGACGGTGAATGGTGGTTTGATATCGGCAATAGTCGTTTGCACTTCAAGACTCCTGGAGGGCAAGATGCCAACAACTTAGACCTGCGCGTTAAGGTTCAACCATTTGCTATAAGTGTTGAAAATTCAGATCGTGTAACCATTCAAGGTATTGATTTCTTTGGCACGACAGTCAACTTCAACAATTGTGATAGGTGCAGTTTTACCAATTCAACACTTGAATACCCAAGCACTTCAAAACGTGGTTTAGGCATTACTGGTGAATCAGAAGACGACCGCTGGATGACCCGATTCTACCGGTGTACTAACACATTTGTTGACCAGATTTCTGTCACCAATACCGATGGTGGTGCGCTCGAATTCCACGGTTCTGGTGGCCAATCTCACAACAATACTGTCAACAATTCTTACTTCCATGCTATCGATTGGACGGCAGCGGACCAGAAGGGTTTGATGACGACCATTTATGAGGGTGGGCGCGACATGTATTTCACAAACAACACGGTTCATCTAACCGGTGCATCTTCCGTATTGTCTATCGGTGATGCGCCTAAAGTATTCTACAATGAAGTATGGGATGTTGGCCATTTGCAGACTGATGGGGCAGTTGTTCAAGTTATGCAGGGAGAGGCGCCCGGTGCTGAAATTGCCTACAACTGGATACACGATGTAATCAAATATGGGGCAAGATTTGATGCACCAATCAATCAAGTTGGTGAAGGCATGAATGGAACAATGCATCACAACGTAATTTGGAATGCAGCAGGCGGTCTAATGGTCAAAGGCGACTATCACGATATCCACAACAATACCGTGTTCAATTCCTCTGGTAAGAATGACATCATTTTCTTGACTGATGAGGGAATCAACAACAAGAATTCAACACTCCATCGAAACGCGGTCGATTCGATGGCTGATCATCGTTCGGATGATGTCTACGCATACCCACTCCCCGATGGCACAAATTGGAACAATTGGAACGGATATACCGAAGGTTACAGGCAATCAATAGCCTCTGGGTATGGCAGTTCTAACTGTATTATCTCCAACGCCCAGTCGTTGTATTGTTGGGGAGATAACACCTATGGCAGTCTGGGGAATGGTCTTCATGGCACTGGAGTCTTTTCTTCCCTGCCAGTTGAAATAACCTCCTTTGGAACAGGTCTTTACCCTGTGAAGGTAGCAACAGGAGGTCATCATTCATGTGCCATTCTTAACGATGGAACAGTCAGTTGTTGGGGGTATAACAGCCATGGGCAATTGGGAGATGGCACCCAGATTTCTAAATATACACCAACTCCGACATTATCATTAGGCGTTGGTGTCAAAGCAGTTGATATTGTTGCTGGAGGGCATCATTCTTGTGCAGTTCTTGACGACGGGAATGTCAAATGCTGGGGATCCAATGTCTATGGCCAGTTGGGAGATGGAACCACAACAACCTCACTTAGTCCGATCACATTATCAGGTTTTACTGGCACCTCTCAAGCGATTTCACTGACGGCTGGTTGGACCTACACCTGCGCGTTAATCGAAGATGGCTCAGTAAAGTGTTGGGGTAGAAATCAAAACGGCCAACTTGGACTTGGCACATCGGGCGCTCCATCGACCACGCCGACCCAAATCACATCTTTTGGTTCAGGATTGTATGCCGTAGATGTAGACGCTGGTTGGGCGCAGACATGCGCAGTGATTAATGACGGCAGAGTAATGTGTTGGGGTCAAGGTAGCAATGGTCGTTTAGGTACGGGAAATAGCTTTCAACAGACTACACCGACATTCACCGCATCGCTTGGAACTGATCGATATGCAAAACAAGTTGTTCAAGGCGGAGGCCACGGCTGTGCAGTAATTGATGATGGCACGGTTAAATGCTGGGGCTCAGGTATCTCAACAGGTACTGGAGCATCTAGCGATGTATTCACTCCAACTACAACCGATAGTCTTGGCGTAGGTCGCACAGCCCACGCACTAATTGCTGGAACAGGACATGTTTGTGCAATTCTCGATGATGCAACAATGACCTGTTGGGGTACTGG
>DAUW01000102.1:4439-5753 GCA_002505355.1 Euryarchaeota archaeon UBA229
CTGGAGTCCCACAACACTGGCAGGTTAGTGATTTCTTAGTCGACCCCGACAACCGAGATTTCAGGCCGAAGTGGGGCTCACCACTACATATTCTTGGTGCTGGTGCTTATGCTGCAGATGAGGCAAATCCTTGGGTACCGGGAACTAAATGGAGTTACTCTCCCCTATCTAGTCCGACAGTTGGATGTACTGATGAGGGTGCAATAAATTATGATAGCAATGCACAATTTGAGGATGGCTCATGTTATTACATCTCCATCACACCAAGCACTACTAGTGCACAATTAACGGCCAACACTCCAATGACGCCAATTACAATTTCAGCAACAACTTCCTACGTTACTAACGCTTCTCTACAACCATTTGACTACACGCCGCATGATACTCACCAGGACATGGATATCGCCATTGACAGAAATGGCAATTCACATATTTGTTTCCGCACCAATTATGGTACCGGTAACCTATACTACATGACCGATGTAACAGGAAGCTGGGCGTGGGAGGCGGTCCAGACGACAAACTCTGTTAACGTAGGATTAGAATGCAACATTGCCATCGACTCGAATGATCATATCCACATAGTTTACCAAAAGACCAATACTGAAGATATCAGATATGCAACTAGAGCAATTTCTTATGACGGCTCAATTTCAGGAGACTCTACCTGGGCAAAATCTAATTTATACACTGCAACTGCAGTAGGTGCTTTTATTTCCATGGATATCGACGAGCACGACACTCTTTATGTCGCTTATTTTGAAGGCGTTCCTGATGGCCAAGATTTACGCTGGAGTAAGAAAGTTGCCGGTGGCTCGTGGGCTCACGGGATTATTCACTCAGGTACCGGGCCGATTGGCCGCCATAATTCAATTGTCGTTGACGATGCAGACTTGACGGTACATGCTGTTTACAAACATGGCACAGGTAATTACCTAAAGTATGCTTACAAGGAAGGCTCTAACTCTTGGGTACGGCAAAATGTCGACTCATCTACTAGTACTAGTGGGGATACTTCCATCGCCATTGATTCGAATAGTCATGTCCATATTGCATATTCTAACAATGCTGGTACTAAGTTATACTATTCCACCAATGCTGCAGGTTCAGGATTTGTTACGACCATCATCGATGAAGGAGCTAATGCCCAATCTGGTTTGGTTTTACAATTAGATGACAACGATAAAGCACACATTGCCTACCATAATAGCAATGGTAACACACTGAATTATTCATCAAATGCCCAAGGTTCGTGGATTACCCAAACTCTTGATGGAGAGTCATCTATCAGAGGAAAAGGTGTTTCAATGGAAC
>DAUW01000100.1 GCA_002505355.1 Euryarchaeota archaeon UBA229
GGCTGAAACAAATCCCATTCCGGCTTGAAGACAAAACAATAGCACGATGAATACAGCAGGCGCTCTCATCAAGATTGGCTGAATGTGATAACTTGAAAGGGTTTATTGTCAGCCAGTTATGTATGGGAGACCATGTTGGCATTCTGTGTCACTTGACCTCTCTACCCAACGGGAAGATTTCCGACGGTGAAAAATTCATTAGTTATCTCAAAGCCAATAATTACACTAAATGGCAGTTTTTACCGCTCACTCCTCCCGATAAACATGGTTCTCCATATGCTTCGCCATCAGCCTTTGCCGGTAATTTTGGCATTTGTTCGGGTGAGGTTATTGGAGATTTATCGACAGAAGAATATTGGCTCGACGATTGGATTTTATTCGCCACAATTGCTGAACACTTCCCCGGTAAAAATTGGACCGAATGGCCAGAAGAGTTGCGTAATAGAGACCCCGTTGCAATGGCTAAATGGCGCACTAAAGCTAACCTAGCGCTTACCCGTCAGGGAATCTTTCAACACGAGTGGTTGGCGATGAAAGAGTTGGCAAATGAGCAAGGAATTGACTTGATTGGCGATTTACCAATCTTCGTTTCACACCATTCAGCAGACGTTTGGGCCAATCCTGAATTATTTCAATTAGATGAAAATGGTTTGCCAACTGTTGTCGCTGGAGTGCCGCCAGATTATTTCAGTGAGACCGGCCAAAAATGGAATACTGTGCTCTATAATTGGCCGGCACACGAACAAACAGGATGGCGTTGGTGGCGTGAAAGGATGGCGCGAATCCTAAGGCTGTTCGATATTGTCAGGATAGATCATTTCAGAGGTTTTCATTCTGCTTGGGCTGTGCCGCGCACGGCTGAGGATGGGGTGATAGGTGAATGGCAAGAGGGTCCGAAGGATGCGTTGATTGAACAATTAATTGATATTGCACAAGATGAGTCACGGATAATTGCTGAAGACTTAGGGATTATTCCCCAAGAAGTGGTCGACCTTCGGTTAAAGTTTAATCTTCGCGGGATGGCAATTTTACAGTTTGGTTTTGGTGAAGATTATCGAGCAAGCCCACACCACCCTGACAATATCAACGAGATGCAGGTTGTTTACACTGGAACCCATGACAACGATACCTTACTTGGCTGGTGGCATTCTGCAGATGATGAAGTAGTTGCTAATGTTACCGCGATGATTGGTGATTCGGATGATGTTGTTGCTTCATTAATTGATGTCGCTAGTAACTGCGCTGCAATCCTGTGCATAATCCCGCTACAGGATATTTTGCGACTCGATACCTCGGGTAGGATGAATGTCCCAGGCGTCGAACAAGGGAATTGGCAGTGGCGATTTGATTGGGATGATTTGAACTAATGATGTTTAATCGTTTAGGGGCATTATGATAACCCCCCTTAGCAACCCTTCCAATGGATGGGACTTGTTGGCTACTTTACTGCTGAAATAGGGTTGTGGTCTGAACTCCACACATACTCCGGGGGATTAGGTGTATTAGCAGGTGACCACGTCAAATCAGCAGCGGACGCTGAGATAGACTTAGTTGGTGTCACTCTATTGTATCGTGAAGGCTATGGTCGGCAACATATTGATGACCAGGGCAATCAAACCGAGAGTTTTGGCGCTATTGACCCAGCTGACCACCTGATTGATACTGGCCTAGACATCACACTACCACTAGACGGTGGAACACTCTACGCTAAGATATGGAAAGTTGAGGTTGTTGGTGTGACTGGCCACATTGTTCCGGTTTATTTCATGGACACCCACCATCCCAAAAACTCGGATTATCACCAAAGCATGGGCGCCCGCCTTTACGGCGGTAATGACGACGTCAGAATTAGACAAGAATACCTACTTGGCGTAGGTGGAGTGCGACTATTAGACATGCTAAGGAAAGAGTTCACTGGCCTACATCTCAATGAAGGTCACTGCACCTTTGCATTGCTAGAATTACTCAATCAAGGGTGGACACGAGAAGAATTGAGTAAGAAAATTCTCTTTACTACGCACACCCCAGTTCCTGCAGGCCACGATCGCTTCAATTGGGAAGATGTGCATGAAGTCCTTGGTGATTTGATGCCAAAAGATGTCGTTGAACTGGTGAAGTCTGTTGGTGATCCAGAAGATGGAGCTAGATGTTCAATGTCCCATTTAGCGGTTGCTTTGGCCGAGCAGGTGAATGCAGTATCAAACCTGAATGCTCAAGTTGCATCGACAATGTTTGATAATTATCACATTCATCCGCTAACCAATGGTGTCCACCATATCACTTGGACCTCTCCCACAATGGCTGGTTTGTTCGACGAAAAGTTGCCCGGCTGGAAGCAAGATCCGACTCAATTAGGCTATGCTGGAACACTATCTGATGAAGAATTACTAGCCGCACGGAGCAAAAATCGGAAAATTTTCCGTGAATTGGTAAAAGTTTCAACCGGTATTGAACTTGAATCAACCCGCTTGACTATCGGCTTTGCTAGGCGGTTTGCCACCTACAAACGAGCGAATTTAGTGTTCAAAGATTTAGCCCGACTCAGTGAAATTGGCGGTGGGAAAATTCAGTTTGTATTTTCTGGTAAAGCCCATCCTAGAGATGAGGGTGGTAAACAATTAATCCGCGACATTTATGGCAGTGCTAAGCATTTACGAGAAGAAATTCCAGTAGCGTTTCTAGAAAATTATGACATGGACACCGGTTTGGCAATTACCAGTGGAGTCGATATTTGGCTCAACAACCCAATTCGGCCGATGGAGGCCTCTGGCACCTCAGGCATGAAGGCAGCAATGAATGGTGTGCCCAATTGCTCAATTCTTGATGGTTGGTGGCCTGAGGGATGTCAACACGGCGTTAACGGTTGGGCTATCGGTGAATCTGAAGATGAACGAGATGACGACAGGGATGCAGAAAATATCTACTCTGTGTTAGAGCAGCATGTAATCCCTGCATGGGAAAAGGGAGGCACTGTTTGGGCCAACATTATGCGCTCAAGTATTGCCACGTCTGCAAGATTTACCGGGGCAAGAATGATTGCCGAGTATAAGCGGTTTTATGACGCGTTCGAGTAATTACGACTTCCGCATGACGGTAAAGAATAACACCACTAAGCCGCAAAATACCGCAATAGCAAGGCCATTACGAACAAAATCACTCATTGACGACTGGTCCCCGGTTTCAGAATTTATTGCGCTATCTTCCGTAGACTCTGAATTATTTAGCGGCTCATCAGTGTTTTGCGTATCGTCTGCATCAAATGGGTCGGGATTATCTGTTCCGTTATCCGTTACGTTATCGACTGCATCATTTTGATTGTCACCAATGAGCTGGCAAGTCCCATCATCCTCGGTAGCATCTGGGTCAAAATTATTCGCCATTGGATCTGTACACCCTGAGATTGGCTCAGGAGGATATTGACAGGACCCATCGTCTTCTGTAGCACTGGAATCATAATTCGATGCTGATGTATCCACACAGCCGAGGATGGATATCGGTTCGTCGTCTGTACCTGTATCATCATCTTGATCATCAATTGGATTTATCGTAAAGGTATGGCTAAGTGTAGACGTTGGACAGTAGTGCCATTGAGAAGAATTATCATCGTCGCTACAACCCAAGATTGTCGCGGCGAATGTAAGCGTAATGTCAGTATTATCGGCTATCGATTCATTGATTATTAATTGCCAATTCATCGCATACGACATGTTTGGTGCAAGCATGTAGAACCATTCGCTGTCATCGTAAAATCCGCTTACTAATGGATTATCTGCCGAAGTATTTACTCCAGGATAGTGAATTTC
>DAUW01000101.1:0-15919 GCA_002505355.1 Euryarchaeota archaeon UBA229
TATCACTACTTATCGGCAAATAGCCAATATGACTGCTAAACTCGAGACGCAAGTTAACGAAGCCATCGAGTTCTTCCCCGGTCGCGTAAAGCGAGACCAATGGGTTGCTCAAGCAAAGATTTTGCTTGGTGAGGATGCTAAACTTGATGAGAAGGCACTAAAGGAAGCAGAAGAACTTGAGCGAATCGCGCAGAAAGCGGAAACAATTGATTTCGACACGCTAGGCGTTGCTACGTTTGACGAGAAAGATGACCTACAGACCATCAAGGGAATCGGTCCTTTCATCGCTGACAAGTTGTATGCTCTTGGTATCTACACATTTGCTCAGGTCGGCAATATGACGCCAAAGATTGAGGAAGAAGTCAACAAGGCAATCGAGTTCTTCCCTGGTCGTGTCAAGCGTGACGAGTGGGCCAAGCAAGCTAAGGAATTGGCCAAGAACAAGAAGTGAAATTGGCTATTTCTTAGCCATCACTCTGTATCTAACCCGTAATTAACATGGTGGGCACAGTGTTTGCTGAAGGTCTAACTAAATGGCGAGAAATTTCTTGCTGCTGCCGTGCTAGGTAGATGTAATCTGTGTAGACAATCTAATCTCCAAGTCCTGTGGCAGTGATGTAGAACATCAGGTTACCGAATAGATTCTTATTCGCTTGCGTCAAGGTCGATGACGTCTGGTCCTTCATCAATCTCTGCTAATGACTTACCAGTATCCTCAGAGACTTCCTTTGGTGCCACTTGACCATCCTGCTCGATTGCGTACAATGTGCTAATTTCGCCCAAACGGTTCATGTAAAGTATACCAAAGCCAAAGGCGACGATACCAATGAACATCCAAGTAATGTAGCGGAATATACTATCATCACTAGAGAATTCCAAGGATAGGCAAAACAATGAGATTATGGCGCCAAAGGTACCAAAGCCACGCCGCCACGGAGCTTCGGTTTCCTCCCTAAAGCCGATTAATCCAATGCTAGCAAGATAGACTGCCATCAAGGCCCAGATGTAGACGTAAAAGCTCTCGTCGAGTCGCTCCATTGCAAGAACAAAGCCAGATACGACATACGCCATTGAGATAATGCCAATATTATCTAGCCACGTATAGAATTCATCCTCGTTATCCCAGTCAAACATTTTCCAGCCGTATTCTGCCTTAGTTGAGTAGAATGTTAGGAACAAACCCTCAACAATTAAGAGCAATCCTGCCAAGCGGTAAAATAGAGTACCATCAATATTATCATTCTGCATGTACAGATTGACGAATGATAGAACGTGTACTACTGGCAGGAAAGCAAACAGATTGTTGTATCTGTCAGATATTGTGCAGTATGTCAAATACAACGCACCGATTATCGGACCAATTCCACCAACTGCAGTGAATGAGGAAAGGAAACCAGCAATGGTGACGCCTTTGGTGAATTCTAAGAACAATGCTTTACTATTGTCGTTATTGTAGAGAATTAGGTAATTCTCTTGTATCTCATCATCCGTCTTTTCAGGCATTGAAACAGTGTTAATGAAGCGATATAGTGCTCCAGTCCTAGCCATTTGATTGATCAACAATGCATAAATTGCGCCATAAAGCGCGGAGTTACTTATTACGTCCCAAAGGTCATCGTCGCTACTAATTCCTCCATCGGCAATGTTGCTGTTGAACCCGATGGCTAGCGCCGCAAACATGGCAATAATCAGTAGTGGGAAACTTTCTAGCCTTCCAGTAATCCACGCAAATATTGTTACCAGAATAATCATTGCAGTTGGCAACCATGCAACATCCGGTAGCATGCCAAATAATCCGATTGTAAGCCAAATAAACGGTACAGTGAATGGCAGTTGACTTTCAGTGTCCGCTTGAACATTTTTCGAATCAAATACCGATTTAATGATTATACCCAACATGCTTAACGAGAGTATCAAAGATGAGAAGATGGTGATACCAATCGAATTGACCTCATTCATTGTCATTCCGAGAATGGTGACGTCAAGCAATGGAGCGAGGTGTGACCCGTCAGTGACGAACCGATCGACAAACAGGAATATCGATAGCGGTGCAATACACAGAACAAATACTCGCTTGTGGATTGTTCCGCGGTATATCACTAGCAAGTACATCGAAAGGAATAGAATACCACCACTTGCGTCCAACAGGCCAAGGGTAAGTAATCCAAGCAGTGTGATATCATCTGCGGTTTCATTGAGTTCTGCTTTATCCATATCATCCCGCTTTAGCAATACTGACACAATTATTGGCCCAGATAGCAAAATTAGGTCAAATAGTAGGGTGTTGATTTGTAGTTTAGTAGTTTCATAATCGTTTAAGATGAATTTTATGGCGATTGGTAAAGCGATGATTACAGTCGCCCAGACGGCGATGGCTCTAGAGACGGAATTGTTCTTGTCTTCCATCAAAACTTCTCGCACGAGAATTGCAATCGGGATGATTATAATTCCAATCCAATGAACATCAACCAACAGACTTTGAATGTCAATTAGTGAAACAGAAATCATAATCAAGGCTAGAGGACCAAGAAGACTTGACCTTGCAAGAGGCCCAAAACCCTCAATCTCTTCAGGAGAATCACGGAATGGATTAACCCATTGCTGAGTTGCTTGGTCAAACACAGGGACTAACCCTTGGCTTTTTGCTTGGGTCAGCTGGAGTAGATAGCCGAGGTCGAGTTCTGAATCTCTAAACTTGAACATCATCAGATACACCGCTAGCGCAACAATTGCCAGACTGACATTAAATCCATCTAGCACGTTTTGATAATCATCAAGCATTGGAATTTCTAGTCTCTCAAAAGTTGACAATATGACGGTTAAGACCATAGCTAAGGTGATTCCTAAACTGGCAGTTACAAACTTGCCATGCTTACCTGACTCAACCGCATCTTGTTGTTGCAAATATGCGGTAATGAGGATGTAGAAGACTACTGCCCATGGTATCAGCCAACTTGTTCCAAACAATACTGCCTTCGAGAGGAATAAGTTGGCAACAGAAATATTGATCGCCGTATCAGACAATCGGTCGTTGCGACGAGAGTATTCGACAATAACCAATATAGCCAGTAAGATTAATTCTTCGAATAGATCATATTCGGAGGCAATTGGGTTTTGATAGCTTTGGATGAGGAAGGCACCGCTTATGGCAATCATCGACCAATCTGCGACCCATCGGCGAGTCACCTTGGAAATTATTACCAGGTATGGCAGCATAATTATGGCGATTATCCAAGGAATAATACTTGATTCGGGGGTGAATAAAAATAGTGAACCTGCTAAGCCGATCGGCATGTAGGGGATACGCCTTTTGAGGGTGGCTGGGAAGTAAGCGACCAAGACCGTGAGCCACAATACTACCTGTAGGTTAAGGATGTCTTCGAACGCACCTAAGTTATCTCCCTTTACCGGTCCAAGAACCAAATCTAAATCTTCATAACCGACCAGCCATATTGCGTATATAACCACTCCAACAAGGAAAATAGAGGTCCACTGCATTAGGTCTTGGCGGATTCTATCATCAGCAGCTAGTGCACCTTGTACTAAGATAATGAATGCCATAAGAGATAATGCACCACCTTCTAGTTGTCCCTGTGAGGCTACTGGATTATGGGCAAATTCGTACAGAATTGGCACTAGTCCGCTGAATACGGCAACAATCGAGAAAATAATTCCATTATTAGTTCTGAGAGCTAACCACATCGACAATGCTGATAGGGATATAATTGATATGCCAAGCTCATAGGAAACAACTTGATTAGACCAATCTAGCCATGGTCCAAAACCAATCATTACGACGGCAAGAGGAGTGAGGGTATTTACCGCTAAACCAAAGGTAATCTCACCTTTGAGTTTTCGTAGATACCAGTACTGCGCTAGCGCTAATAAAATACAGGCAGCAAGCTGAAGATATATTGCCTCGGCAGCCGGATACCAATCGTCTAGGGTTGGGTCCATCCTATCCTCAGCAAGGAACATATCGCGCCCCTCTGCGGCGAGGCTAATCAGCCAGCGCATCGAATATAAGACGCCTATTGCTGAAAAGAAAAACCCAACACCAATGATATATCCATGGACGCTTTGTACTTCTTTACCGCCTCTTCGTCGTTGCCATTCAACCAAAGCAATAGCCATGAATGCAGAAATTATACCACCTGCACCAAGGAACAAGAAATCTTCCTTAGTTACTGTATCATCCCAAGCAATAGAGAGTATACCACCCCAAATTGCTGCTAAGGCAATACCATACAGGATAAGTTGGGCAAATTTCTGCAACTCAACATTCTCTCGAGGCCCCTGATAGGACGGTATTAGAGTTTCAGTCATCGGTTTTACTTCATCGGTTTGAAACAGCGTCCCTGGTCTGTCAACTGCGGAAGGCATTGCTCTATTCCTACGTCTTGGTCTAACTGGTGCGGAAGTCATCTATATCAGGGCTAAACATTCCTATCAAAATATTATATTTTTCGCCGACAAGTTACCCGTTCAGCATGGTTTTTATTATTGGATTATTGCCCAAACCAAACCAGCACAAGTGATAATGTTGGAACTGAAATGCTTAGTTCAAGATAGAATTATACAATTGTGTTACATCTAAGGGTATATTCTAAATGAACCTGTCTTGTGGGATAGTCATGGTATCTGGGCAGGAAAGTGGCTCGACAAGTAGTTCGCCGTTCAAGAAGTGGTTTATGCGGCAATATTGGCGAGTTCAGCAAAGCCAAACAATAATTTCGATGGCGTTTTGGGTAACGACCCTAACCCTCCTCATTTGGCCATATGTGCGGTGGAGATTTGAAAATGACTCAACCTTTGCTGGGATATCAACCACTTATTTTGGTCTAATTGGTATTGGTATTACCGTCATTGTCTTGGTGTTGGTAGTGGGTGTTGTGTATGATGTAACCTTCGGTTTATGGCGTGAACATATGACTATTATCGGTGAGCGAAACCCGTTTCAAACTTACCAGATAAGCCCTAATTTTGCAATTATTTTGCTACAGACGAATCTCATCTTGAAGAAGCTGGCAGAGGATGATGAAGATATTCAGCGACACTGCGATTTTGTTGACCGCTGGTTTAGGTGGAATGTTGATACGGAAATCTTCGCTAGAGCAATGGCTGGTTGGGAGAATATTATGCAGGATGACGACCCATATCTACCAAATCTAACCGATGAGGAACGAGTAAAACTAGCCCAAACAGTCAAGGATCTAAGCCAGCATTGAACTCTAGGTGGTTTGATGGGTAGTCCTAGCATGATTAAGCGGGTAGGTAATTTTACCTTCAACTCACTGAATAAAACTTGGCTAACGCGCAAGTTGACCTTCAAAGTAAGAACAATGTTGGGTTATGAATACTATCGTCGCCCACAAATAAATATCGACAAACGAGTTTTTGGAAGTGAGTATGGCGGGCACTGTGTGGCCTTGAACCAATTAGATCAAAACAGTGTGGTTTACTCAGCAGGCTTAGGCTTTGACATTACTTTTGATGAACAATTGATCAATGAATATGGTGTCCGAGTTCACGGTTTTGACCCAACTCCAAAGTCGATAAAGTACCTTACTGAAAATGGATTGCCCGATAGTTTTTCGCTCCACGAATACGGTATTAGTAACCGCAACGGCACTCAAACATTTCACATTCCGATAAATCCAGAACATATTTCACACTCAACCACCAATCATCGAAACACTTCTACCGAGGCAATTAAGGTGGCCATGAAAACACTCAAAACCACAATGCAGGAATTAGGCCATGACACAATTGATTTGCTGAAAATGGACATTGAGGGCTCAGAATATGACATAATTGATGAGATCTGTCGTGATGGTATAGATGTAAAGCAGATACTGATTGAATTCCACCATCATTTCGATAATATTCCGGTATCCTCAACTAAGTCTGCGGTAAGAAAGCTGAATCTACATGGCTACAAAATATTCAACATTTCTCCGGACGGACATGAGGTTTCATTTATCCACAACCAGGGTTGATTGGATTCAGGTTTTGGTCACGCTTGTTATGGTTCTGATAGTGCTATTTACCATGTGCTGTTTGGTATATTTTGACTCGATGGTCGTTCTCGCACAGTCACCAAGCAGATTGATTTGGTCATGGTTTTCTAGTAACTTGCTTAATTCAAGGTTGAGTTGCTGTTGATTGCCAGGCTCGATTAATATCCCATCAACGCCGTGATTAATCACGCCTGATATCCCACCGATATCTGATGCGATAGTCGCAACACTATGCGCCATGCCTTCCAATATAGTGAGTGGTAGACCTTCATGGCGCGTTGTTGGCATCAAATGGATTCGAGCATCTTGATAAATCATGCTTAACTTGTCATCATCTATGCGTCCATGAAAAGTTACTGAGTTGTTGATGCTTAAATCATCTGCTAACTGCTTCAAATCGCCTAGGTAACTACCTTCGCCGACAACATTTAGCATTACATTTTCCTGAGTTTTCCTGTCAAGATTGGCGATTGCTCGAATGGCAAAATGGAGCCCTTTTTCTTTCTCGATCCGGCCTATTGCGATGCAATGTACTGGGTTAGTGCTAGGCTTGATGCGGAGTGCAGGTAGTTGAATGCCGTTTGGTATTGTGATAACTTTGCTCTTGGCAAATAATTTCATGTTGTTTTCGAGAGTTGGTGACACTAAGGTAATCTTTGAGCTGGCTAGCCTAACTGGTAAGTCCATAGTAAAATACCGCTTGAGCAGCCTAAACGGCATAATAGCTAGCCAGTGCCAGTAGCGCGGGTGGTATGACGCAGAGGCGAAAAACGTCGATATCTCAGTCAAACTAGTACCGTGCCAAGTAGACACAATTGGAATAGAATTTTTTCTTGCCCAGCCAAGAATGCCAATCGCCCCCATCGATTGGCTGTGAATGACGTCAACTGGTTTTGTTTCATGTAACTGCGTGACACTCTTACGACACAATGAATTCCATTTTCGGCTGTAATAGCCTGGTTTACATCCCTCTAGGTATCGTATGTCAACCCCGTCAATAATCTCTGATACCACACCGTCGTTTCTAGCCGTGGTGATTACCGTGACGTGATGACCTGCATTCACAAAACCGGTACACAAATCCATGGTTTGTTTTTGCATACCACCAAGTGAGTGACTCGGCATAATTCGGGTCATCACTAGGATGTGCATTGGCAGTCTGTGCGGACACTGAGTCTTAATCCCTTCAATCATCTGAACTTATTATTGGCCTAATGTACATTGTAACAGCTTTGTCACCGTAGTCGACCTCCTCGAGAGGCAAAAATCCATGAGTTTGATGAAACCTATCAGAACCGGCATTTGGTGGTTGTAGGCTCACTTCGGCGGTAACTGGTTGTTGAGTTCTGGCCGCGTATTCGAAAACCGATTGATACAATGCCGTTCCAATACCTTGATTGCGGTATGTTGTGGCCACCGCAATTCGGTCAACGTAAATGAAATTCTCATAGCGTTGATTAAACCAAGCATAATTCAAACTACGATACGCGCGTTTTGGCAGAAAACAAATAACAAACCCACACAAAGAGCCATCATCAAATGCCCCAATAGAAATTTCTGAGATACTTAGTAGGTATTTCATTTCCTCGAGGGTTACTTTTCCCGTTCCAGGCAGGCCTTGTTCATTGATATCCCACATAGCGCTTAGGTCAGCATGTTCTAGGGCCTTAATCTGCATCGCGATTACCGAGTCGCGGTTGCTGGCACCATCTTATGTAGATTACCGATAGCAGACAACGGTGTTGAATCGCTAGTTTATAGAAACTACCGCAGCAATATTGGATAGCATCCATGACGAAGCGGCTACTAATTGCAGATAATCTCCAGTGCCTGAGAGACCATACACGAAGACGCTAATGATCCAGCTACCGCTAGCGATCGTTTGACCCAGCCACTCGAGGCTGGTAATTTTGCCCATGCGGGTTTGCTGTGGATTTGATTGAGGAAGAATTTGATTTGTCGGATTATCATTGTTTAGCAAGTCAAGCACTCCTGGCCGCAGCAAGACAAGTCGTCTAGGTACATGCCCCACGACTTATATGCCTCAATAAAATCATCGGTTGGTAGGCCAAGGGATGAGGCAATTGCTTGTGCTACGATTGCGAACCGCTGCCGATATTTGAAAATGAAGCAAAATATGTGGCCATCGTGTCTTACTGATGGGCCACAAAGGTACATTCCGGGAACGATTGTTGATTCATCATTGGTATTGACCTCGGGGAATCCATCGTCACGAGTGTTGAAGAGATGCGAGACAAACTTGTGGCTACCATCAAAGCCGCCGGCAAAAAGTGGCTGAACTTTTGAATCAAAGGTCTGTCCATCGCCGGTAGTGATTTGATAGGTGCCATTTACGTGGTTTACGAGAGTTATGATTGTGTTTGCGTGTAGTTTGACGTTCTGCTCAAACTTCTCATGGCGCATTCGCTCAAATGAGTATGTCGACAAGGCTACGCTTGGGTCTGAACTGTTGCTCTCCCACGGTCCTTCCATGTCAAATACGCGCACTTGTTTGTTATTCCTCGCCAGGTGGTAGGCTGCGTCGATACCGCTTTCGTAACCACCGATAATTAGGAAATCATCGCCTTCCAAATCTGCGTATTTGTCCACTGTTGCAGTGTGTCTGCAGTGTTCTGCGCCGGTAAAGCCGCTGAGGGATGGATACTGATACTCACCAGCGGACCAGATGACGTACTTAGCCTGCATCAGTCCATTTTCGGTCTCAACCTTGAATATGTCACCATCTTTTTCGATACTGGAAACATTGGTATTTTCCATGATTGGTAATTCAAAGTAGTTTGCTAGGCTCTGCAAGTGCTCCGCATATTCTGCGCCAGTTGGGTGTTCAACGCGCATGTTGTAGGCTGGCGAGACCCCAATAGCGATTGAGTTCAGGTCTAACATCCCGATTGAGTTACTCGGGAAAGACGGGGTAATAAATCGGGTTTCCGCTGGCCATGCTGCAAAGGAAGCTCCCACAGTGGCTCGGTCGACGATAACAAATTTCTCGATTCCAACATGCTGTAGTGTAATAGCAACTCCAACACCTGCGGCGCCCGCACCGACAATAATCACGTCGTAGATTTCATCACTAGCGCCATCGCTTTGCTTTCCTGACATAGGTTTTCGTCGGTTTGCCATGTTTTTAAAAAACTGTATTTTCTCTTACCAACAGTTATTCGGCCAAACAGGTTATTGCGTCTAGTCTTTGGGCTAATCAGTCGATAATTTACGGCTTGGTGTAATTAGTTCTGAGAAGGGAAATTTCCGTGCACAATCTTGCTTCACATCTTTGATGAGGCAGGTAATAGGCTAGCGCTTAGTGTGATTGTTTTGATATGGTGCTCGTGCCGGGATTCGAACCCGGGTCGACGGGATGAAAACCCGCAATGATGGACCTGGCTACACCACACGAGCGACAAGTAACCGAGAAACCACCCGTTCATAACAATTCGCATTGTCGCTTAATTGTGGAAGACATCAGTCCAAACTCTTGGCATTGCTGAGGCTCGACCACCACTGCCAAGCAAAGTAAGCGGTAATAATTCCAGCTATCATTACAAGAGCGATTATTATCTCATTGTCAAGGAAGGTATTCATTGCGTCGAGGGCTTTTTTGCCATACACGCCAATAAGCACCGCTTCCAAACCAAATCTCACACCTCTGCCCAGCAATCCAGCCATGACAAAATCTCTCTTGTCCATCTCTCCCATGCCAGCTACCCAACCAAATACCTTGTAGGGAATTGGTGATACGGCAGCAATGAAAATGCCAGCTCTACCGTATCTTGACGTCAAGGCCTCCAACTTATCCACATGCTTTTGTTTGGCAAACCTGTCCAGTAAGTTACGACCCCACCTTTGGCCTAACAAGTAACCGACATAAGATCCGGCAACGGATGTCAAAGTTACGACAATGAAATACCAAAAAATCAACGGTTTGTTATCCATTGCTTCATACAACATAGGCAGATAAACTAAATCTGGTGGCAGTGGTTGAATAATTGCCTCAGTAAATGACACAGTACCCAATACAGCAGAATTGGTCCGCTCGAGGATGAAATCAAGAACCTCACCGTACCACGACACAAACCGTTGGCCTAGTTTTGATTTATTGAATGTACGGCTTATCGGTGGGTTGATGTGGTTGATTGACTGCATCCTTCACCAATGCGGGTGCTTGATACTGCGGCTTTGCTGTACTGGCCGGTAACAGAAATAACCGGTGGCATATGTTCTGTCAGTCAATTAAGTGAGTTACAAAAAGTGAGTGAGCAGCGCCATATGTTAGTTTCTAATCTTGATATTAATTGGCAAGAACCCGTTGCTGAGTGGTTGGAAAACGCTAGAACTGCCGCAGCGAATAGCGGAGATTTACCTAGATTGTCGAGTGTTGATTTAGATATTCTAGCGCTTGCAATGGGGCTAGATTTACCACTCTTTACCGATGATTACCGCCTACAGAACACTATGCAGATGGCTGGACTAGCAACTCACCCGGTAGGCACCAAAGGAGCAAAACAAGTTTGGCAATGGGAACTTCGCTGCACTGGATGTGGTAGCACGGAGGCTGTGCCACCTGATGTCGAATCAAGGAAAACCGGGCCGGTCAAGGATTGTGCAAGCTGTGGTGCACCGATGGTGCTCAAGCGCAAAAGATAATCACTCTTCAGAGTTAAGCCGCTCTAGAGCCTCGACTTTCTTTTCAAGCTCTGTTGGCTCCATACCTGTTGGGTCAATGCCGACTGCTTTTGCTCTCGCAGCCAGAGCTTGGGAAGGGGTTCTACCCCCGGCATCCATGTCAGTAATGGTTTGCTCTAGTTTCATTGCTTGAGTTGATTGGTCGAGCCCTTTTTGGAATTCTCCCTTGGACCGTCCCAGAGCATTAGCCATCTTTGGCAACCTTTCAGCACCAAATAAGACAAAGAAAATTACCAGTAAAACTATTATTTCTAGTGGTCCGAGCCCGCCAAACATGTCGCTTCCTCATACTCTGGTGGGTGCGGTTGCTGTTGAACTCTTCGGTTCAATAATCACTGAAATCCCACGTTTATCCACCCGATACTGGGGGTAGCAAAGCTACTTCATCACCATCTGACAGTGCTGTATCTAGGGAGCAAACCTCACCATTCACGGCAATTTTGAGTCCGCCATCCGTCCATTCACCAATACCCAGTTTATTGACCAAATCGCGGCACGTCACTTCCATAGCCAGATTGATTTCTTGTGTGCGTCCGAGTACTTCTGCTAGTTGGCCGAAGCACAGCAAATTGATGCTTATCATCCCAGCCGAATCGCCCATAGTGATGCTTTGAGGCGGTAGTTTATCAACGCAGTTGCTGGTAACTATAATCATGGGAGCAGTAATGCAGGCTAACGAATTATGGAAATTGTATGCTTCTGGAGAGTCAACAATTCAGGCGGTAAAGGGCGTTAGCGTTGCGGTCGAGAAGGGCGAAATGATAGCAATTATGGGTCCATCCGGTTGCGGAAAAACCACTTTGCTCAACGTACTTTCAGGAATTGACGAGCCAACCTCGGGCAAAGTAACTATTGATGGAAAATCATTGTTTGGTGTTAGTGACGATGAACGCTCAAACATGCGTGCAGAGTACCTTGGCTTCATTTTTCAAGATTTTAATTTGTTACCAGTGTTATCGGCGGTTGAAAATGTTGAGTTGCCGCTGCTAATGCTGGGTAAATCGGCAAATGAAGCGAGAAAAACCGCGCTTGAAGCACTGGTTGCGGTGGGCCTTGGCGAGCGTAGCGAGCATCGTCCGAGCGAGTTATCTGGTGGTCAACAGCAACGCGTGGCAATCGCTAGGGCCATAGTCCATCAGCCATCAGTCGTTTTGTGTGATGAGCCGACAGGCAACTTGGATTCATCCACTTCCAAAAGTGTGATTAATTTATTAAAAAGCATTAACAAAAACATGGGGACAACTTTCCTTTTAGTAACCCACGATAGTGCAGTAGCTGCTCAATGTACGCGGGTTTTAACGATGGAAGATGGTGAAATAGTCAGTGATGAGCGAGGATATGAGGAGGAGTAAAACTGCTGATTGAGGCTGTAATACTCCTGCTTGTGATCGGTATACCCTCCGGTCTGTCAACTTGGCAGTTATCTCGTAACAGACAACTCTCGTTCGGAGTCGCTTCATTGCTGGTCATTGCACCAATTGTTGATTCTGCTATTGCCTGGTTGATATTTGAGTGGCTCGGTGTTACTGGTCTAACGTTGTGGGTTGGCGCAGTTTGTATTGGCCTGATTAGTCATATTTTGATTCAGCCGCTGATGGTACCTCAAAGATTAGTAATGTGGCGGTTGGCAAAGGAAAACATCCTCAGGCGCAAACGACAGGCAGTTCTGCTTGTGACTGGTTTAGTTATTGGTTCAGCGATAATCAGCTCATCACTAATAGTGGGAGATTCTCTTGATGCTACGATTACCAATGAGGTTGAGGGCTCCTGGGGAGAGACTGATATCACGCTGTCAGGGTTTGACTTGGCTACAGGGGAACGAGTAAATATTGCAGAACAGGTTGCTACAAACATCTGGCAAGCCATTGAGGCTAATGTTAGTCTAAACGCAATAGTTGACGGTCAACAGCAAGGCATCATCAGCGCCGTTTCGGTAACAACAGCAACTGGCAAATCGTTGCCAGCAGTAACTTGGGCGGCTATGAATTCAACTATAGATAACCAAGCGATTTGGCCAAAGATTGGCGGAGTAAGTGGTGTTAGATTTATTGATATTGCAGAAGCTAATCGTATTGCTGAGTTGCCAAATATTGCTGTCAACCAAGTCTTAGCAGATGAATTAAACCTGCTAGAAGGGGATGAGGTAGAAATTGGCTATTACTTAACAGAGGATAATTCTAGAAAAAGAATAGAACAAAAATTCTCAGTACTCAGAGTAGTTGAGAATTCTGGGATGGCCAATTTAGCCGGAACAAAGTCTCCTGCCCTGTTTACTGATTTAATCACTGCTCAAGAATTAAAAGACCTACCTAATCTAATCAATACTGTCTACTATGCCGTTGATTCACAGTATGATGATGAGCACTCCATTATCCCAGTTGTTAACAACTTAGGTGCCATCCTCAATAATACCTTAACAGCAGAAGACGTCGGGTTAGAGCTTGTTCATCAAAGCGAAGCTAATTCTCTGGCCCTATCATCAAAACAAGGTCTGAGACGTATTGCTGGGGAAGATGTCCGTGCATTAAGAGATAATTTGACCGAGTTGCTACCGGATTCTAATCTCTTAGAGGTGTTACAGGTTCCGCTCGTTGAGGTTGAACATAACAACGAACAAATTCTAACACTTGCCTCTGACGAAATAACAGATTTGCGAATCGGTAATCGGTCACTTTGGCACTTTGCTGATGGTGGTTTTGGTCATCAGATCAACGCTGAGGGGGATGCTTGGGTTTGGCACTCAAATGACAATCAGCGTATCAACGGGTTCGCCCTTTCGGCCAACGGAACGTATGGCTCTGTGGCTCATACTGGTGGCTTAGTTGTCGCTAACGAGCAAGATTTGGACAGCACGGTTTGGGCTGAATTCAACTCGGACGGCGAGATGGAATCAGTTGGTTTTGGTGGGGACTATTGGTGGGCGGCGGAAACGCTAGATGATACTCTTCGTTTGTACCAGTTTTCCTTAGACTTGGCAGAGCAAGGTGCACAGGAACTGTCCATTTCGTTACCATCAACTATTTTGTCAGTGGATTTACTTGTCGAGGATTATCTGTATTTGTCCGTTGAGGGACTACTAAGTGTAGATCGATATGTATCTAACAACTTGTCACTCAATGCCCTGTTTACCCCGTGGCAAGACGGAGAATATTGGCCTCAGCAGACTTCAAGCAACACAGCGCTACACAACTCCTGTAACGGCGAGTCAGCAGTAAGTTCCCTAAAGATAGGTAGTTGGTGCACCACTGAAACAGGATTGTTACACTACAATGGCTCGACGGTCGAGAGTATGCGCTTACCAATTCTCTCATCAGCGGGTGGCTTTGGAGAATTACCTCAATTGTTCCTGGCGTTTGGCGGTGGCACCACGCCAATTAATGTTGATAACGCCAAAGTGGCAGTATCTAACCGTCTTAACTCACTTAATTTAGAGGCAAATGTAAGTGAATTGTGGGTTAAAGGATTAATTCCGTATGCGTTTGGCAATGACAGCGCCCTCAGATTGACTCATGATGGAGAATTCACTGATTTATCCGGGCTTGAAGCCCTATCCGAGCTAGATGAGGTGGTGCTCGGCTTTATTTCACTTGAGTATGCCGAACAACTGTCTGCGGCTGATGAAGATGAGCGTTCAATTATCATCATTGCTGGTGGAGGCTTAGATGGGGAAAATGATTTCATTATCAATCAAGCGATATCGAACATCTCCACTTGGTTAGATAGCCGTTCTGATAGCGAGGATATCAATATTCAGTTTACTGCAGTAAAGGTTGAAGCAGCCAAAGCAGCGGCACAATCCTCCGGATTGATTTCCGGGATGTTCTTGGTATTTGGGACATTTACCATTGCCGCCGGCGTCCTCCTGGTTCTGACCATAGTGTTGATGTTAGCAGAATCACGTCGCAGTGAGTTTGGCGTGCTGCGAGCAATAGGAGCAACACGCTCTGATGTACGGGCACAAGCGGTCATGGAAGGGGTAGTAATAGCCGCTCTAGCAGGACTAATTGGTGCCATTATCGGTCTATTCTTGGCCTATGCAATAAGTGCTGGTTTCAGCAGCATTTTTGCTAGCGCTGGTTCGGATTTGTTCACCTTCTCATGGCAGTTCAGCTCCTTATTTGCCGGCTGGGCTTGGGGATTCTTGATCGCCATCGTAACTTTGTGGTCATCTGCCTTGTGGACCTCGAGATTAAACATCGTTTCCGCGCTAAGGGGTGGTATGGTGAGGCAACAACCAGGTCTGCCATGGCCGCTACTTGTTGTGCAAATTTGTAGTTTAGCCGGGGCCGTTTTGTCCACATTGGTCCTTTTATTGTTGGGTCTCAAGTCACCATTCGCCTACTTATTGTGGAGTATGGGCGGAGTTTTTGTGCTGATTACGATCACGCCAGTATTTACTTGGGAACTGCCGGTTAGTTTGCGCAATAGATACAAATTTTGGCACCGCAAAGCAAGACATGCTGGCCGTAATACATTTGCTTGGTTAGGTAGTTTGTTACTTATCTGGACTGTAGCATTGGCGCCTTTTGACCCGGTTCGCAACCAAATGATACCGGATGAGTTGTCGTTCATTTTACTCGGGCTGGTCGAGGTATTTGCCGGAGTTATGGTGTTGTGTAGTTTGGCACCAATTGTAGTCTCCAAATTTGGCAGGTCTAGTATAGTGACCAAACGGATGGGCCCGACAGTTCCAGTTGCCCTCGCACACCCGCTGGCTAACCCGATAAGAACTGCAGTCGTTATGGCGATGTTTTCGATAACCGTGTTTTCGGTGGTAGTGTTGAGTGGATATACTGAGCAGTTTGATAATTATTCCAGTACATTCGTTGAGGAGACTGAGGGTGATTTTGAACTTATGTTGACCTCTGCGCGCTCGAGACCAATAGAACTGAGCAATAATCCATCAGATTGGAATATTAATTCGAGCCTTATCGATGATGTTGACGCAACGGGGTTAGTCTACCGGGCTGAAGCGTTTTTAGAAGATTCCGAACAAGCGCGAATGCCGTATATTTTACGCGGCTTCGATGAAGGTTTTGCTAATCATGGTGGATTGCCGCTGTTTGACTGGGATCAAGAATATGGCAGTACCGAAGCGGAGGTTTGGAATACGGTTAGGGACCGGCAGGATTTAGTCTTGTTAGATGCATCGTTTGGGCTAGAATTAGCTACTGACGGAACCGGACTTTCAACATTAA
>DAUW01000101.1:16254-17073 GCA_002505355.1 Euryarchaeota archaeon UBA229
TTTTTCAATTGGAGATTCGATTTTTCTAATTGACATATCGAATCCAGGAAACCAGCGATTTGTAACTGTTGCGGGCTTCCTCGAGCAATCGTCATACTTGTTTTCTCCCGGAGTGTGGTTGGGCGATGAAATCGTCAATGACCAGTTCGATGGACGGTTGACTAGAATGTATGTAAGTTTGACAGATTCTGCCACAGCTACCGACGACTATGATGATTCTGGCATCAGTACTTTCGTTGCAACTGGGAAACCAACTAATGTCAGAATTGCCTCTGCGCAGTTAGCCGATCAATTAGACAGAGAATTGAGTAGTGAAGGCGTGAACATTTCTGTTATTTCGGATGATGTTATGTTGATTCAAGCATTAGTGATTGCGATACTAGGAATATTCGAAGCGTATCTTGCTCTTGGATTAATCGTCGGCATCGGTGGGATAGGGGTTGTCACGGTCCGTTCGGTGTCTGAGCGCCGGCGTACCATAGGTGTCCTAAGAGCGCTTGGCTACCGGAAATCGATGATTGTATCATCATTCATTATCGAGGTTTCGTGGGTAGCAGTATTGGGGATAGTCAACGGAGTAGTGATTGCAATTGGGTTTCATCGAGCACTCTATGTCGCATTCTGGGAGGAGCAAGGAGTCAATTTCACTTTGCCATGGTCAACCATATTACTGGTGGTGTTTGGTGGTTGGATTTTGGTATTAATCGCAACTGCAGTACCAATTAGCAAAGCAACAAAAGTCCCACCATCTGCTGCGCTACGAGAATCGTAATGCCTGATTTTAAAATACAAGTGAAAAAGTTTGTGCTCCTGCGAATA
>DAUW01000133.1 GCA_002505355.1 Euryarchaeota archaeon UBA229
GCAGATTAGTGTAATCAAGGGACAATCTAAAAACATCCGCTGCTCCACCGGAATTAGTAATTGTAACTGTGGTGACACACGTAGAGCCGGGAGCGCACTTAGTTAATCCAAGCATTGGTAAGAATTCGGGTATTCGATCAGGATTAACCTCTAGTTGGATGGCAATACTACTGGATACAGTTTCATGGGTTTTACTTGTGACGGTGAAGGTTATCGGATAGTAACCTTGATTCTCTGCGGACTTTGGTTGGTAGTTGAGTTCGATTATTTTGGTCTCACCTTGCTCGAGAAATACACCGTTAGCCTCTGTGATACTTACGCCACTAGTTTGAGAAAAATAGTATTGCCAATCATTTGGCATACCTGATATCTCGGGAGTAAAAGTTTCTGATATATTACCCGTGTTTGTCAATTGTATCGTCGCCTTGCCCCAAGATTCAGGGACTGTACCTTCGACATTAACTCCGTTAGCAGTTATGCCATATTCCTGAACTCGTAATCTTTGATCATAAACGATAACAATGTCGTCAATCCACAGGCCAATATCATTATTGATAGCATCGCTAGAAAAGCCAAACCTAAATTGAGAGTTGACGTGGAAGTTTTGTTGCGGCGAGGGGATGAGTGGAGAAATTGCACCTGCATGATTTATTGACCAAGTATTCCAATCAGCAGAGTCAGAAAAGTCATTATCGACTGTACCGGTGATGCTTGATAGCTCAACCCAATTATTAGATGGCCCCATGCTGTAGGTTTTTAGTGAGTCTCCACTGGCTATACTACCCGTGTAGAAATATGCTATACCGTTGGTTCTTGTTGGATTGGTAATTGCATCAGACATGTCAAAGACCGGAGTTACCAAACTAGTTACTGTGTTAGGCAGGTAGTTAGAACCTTGGCCATTACCTATGTGGCAAGCACTACCCATCGATAAAGCGACATCACTGTTGGTACCCCATTGTTGACCAACTGTCCACAATGCCAAATCGTCGCAATTGAAATAATGACTTGCGACGGTAAAAGTCTCGGTCAAGACATCGTTTAATGGGTCATCATCTACTGCTGACGTACTTGGTATAATGGAAATTGTATGGTTTCCTGAATATGTCGGAGTCAATGAAAAAATTGAGGTGATACTTTCAGAAGCTCTTATGCTGGAAATTTGGTTGGTGATGTTTGCAATGGCAAAATTTTGATATTCATTGTGTGTTATCAGCAAATTCAAATCTACAGCCGGTGAGTTTGAAGAGCCCAGATTACTGATGCTTACCTCCACCGATATAGGTACATCAATAACTGCATCGATAACAAATAATGATTCCGGTCGATTAAAATTTTGAATTGGATGATTTGACGAAAACATTTGGTATCTTTGTTGGTCTATGGTATTGGGGTAGTTGTATGAAATGTCGGTGACTGATAAGTCGACACCGGTCGCACGCCCAGGGCTATGATGGATTGTGGAATCAGCAGTGGTAAGCGCCACATGCGGTACTGATTGTGCAAACAGTAAGAGGACAATCAAGACCGCAGAATATATTCGCATAATCGGCTCATACGGTACAAAGCCAATAATCTATATGAGTTAATTGGCTTATTCTTCTTGTGTCAATGAATCATCGACTGCTTGCTCGGCTTTTTGTAGTTTTAGCTCGTTTTTGCGTTCTTTGGCTCTAGCAGCAAAATAAACGGTAAATGACGGAATAAGGATCATTGAGAAACAGCCAACTACCGCTGCCACAGCCCAAAGAAACTCAGTACCGGCATCAACGGAAAATACTGCAATTTCCGCAAAGTCTTCATTGACGGTTGTCAAAGAAACGCTCGGAGCGGTACTCTTATTGCCGTCTTCAATAACTTCCACAATGACTACTGCCGGAGTGTGAAAGTAGTCAACAATGTCACGCGCCTTATTTTCCGCTTCGCTGAGAGATTGGGCAAATACAGTACCATTGTTTCGACGACCGGGGTCGGTAGTCGTCATAGATACTATTTCGTCATCGCCGCCGTCTTCGCTGATTAATTGATGTGTTTTGTTGAGATAGCATGAATCAGCACAACTGAAACCATCAGCGTCAGGGTCGCCAAGTTTGCTGTGGCTGTACAATCCTGCAGAATTTGTTAACTTAATTACAGCGTTGCGGGATAAGTCTCCAACAGTTGCATTGACCCATGTTAGGTTATCACCGTCGGCAGTGAACGTCCAGCGCCAGTTGGTGACATTATCCTCTTCATCATACAGTTTAACCGGGTCTACGTTGTCCGAGACTGTGGTTTCTGTTTCAGTTGTGTACAAGTAGTATGATGGCGAGATTGTCGCCCCGTAGACTGCGTATCCTAGAAGAAATATCAAAGTGAATGACAAGCCCAGTAGCGTTCGCAACAAGTTTGGGTTTTGTGCTAACGCCTTCTGCATGGTATTCCCTAATTCCGCCCCTTCAAATACACTTGTATTTTAGGTAATTTTCATGTTATAGCGTTCCATACAGACCCGTTTCATTCATATAGGGGAGTTTTGTCGCCAAACTGCTTGGTGT
>DAUW01000077.1 GCA_002505355.1 Euryarchaeota archaeon UBA229
ACCTGATTATGGGCCGCAAGAATGGAATAGTACTGTACAGAAGTCAGGTGGCATCACAATTGGAGCCAGAGATATTCTAGTTGCATACAACGTCAACGTGAATGAAGTAGATGCTCGGGTAGCCAAAAAAGTTGGTTCCATAATTCGAGGCAGCGGACGACTAATCAAAAGCTCTACTGGGGAAAAAATGAGAATTCGGGGGATGATTGAACAGATACAAGGGATGGGTGTTGTCTTAGAGGAGCATTCCATTAGTCAAGTGTCAATGAATATTCTAGATGTAAATAAATGTCCAATTCATATGGCATTTGAGATTTGCCGATCTATCGCTAGCGACCATGGAATTGATCTTCTCGGCAGTGAGTTAGTCGGCCTAGTGCCGCTCAGTGCGATGCTGGAAACTGGCAGGTGGTTTAGTGACAAAACAGATCCATCTGAGGAAGAGCTAGTTGATTTTGCCATAAATGGGTTAGGACTTTCAACGCTAAATGAATTCAATCCGTTCAATAGGATAATTGAGTGGACCTTACGGAGGGAGCAGCAATGAGATATATCGATTTAACAATCAGTGATTATCTGGACGCACTAGCGTCAAAACAACCTACTCCTGGAGGTGGAACAGCAAGCGCAATTGCGCTTTGTCAATCAGCATCACTAGTTGCTATGGTCGCTAATCTTACAATTGGAAATGACAAGTATCAAGATGGATGGCCCGCCTCTAAAACGGCTCTATCACTCTCCATTTCAGCAAGAGAGTCTGCTGGCCAACTTGCGGAGCAGGATAGCGATGCTTTTGATCAAGTAATGTCCGCGTTTAGAATGGCAAAAACCACAGAGGAGGAGAAAATCCAACGAAGAAAAATGATTCAGCAGGCCACACTAGTCGCCGCTCAGGTTCCATATGAAACTGCTTTATTGGCAATAGAACTTTTAGAATCAATGAAACATTTGTCACATAACTGCAACGGCAATGCAGTCTCTGATATTGGTGTCGCCGCTTTATTGGCCACTGCAGGGTGTAAAGGTGCCCTGTTTAATGTCGAGATAAATCTAAACAGCCTTCCCAGTGATGTTGGGGTTACTTTGAGGAATGGAATCGCTGATATCAATAATCAATGTAGAGCACTGTCAAAAGAAATTATGCACAACGTAAAATCAAGATTGTAGTTATCTTACTTTGGAACCTGCGTTAATGTCTCCGTCCACAGTTACCAACCTTACATTACCTGCCCCATCATCTGCTGCCAACATCATACCTTCCGAGGTAATCCCTCGCAGTGGCCTTGGTTTTAGGTTAGCGACAAATACCACTGACTTACCTGTCAATTCACTTATCGAGTAATATTCTTTCAAACCCGCACATATAGTGCGACCATCCTCTCCGTCATCTAGAGAAATTACATACAACTTATCCGCGTTTGGATGGTTTTCTACGCTACGAATCACGCCAACTTTTAGTTCAACCGCCATAAATTCATCAAACTTGAGATACTTGATTCCTTCTACTTGCTTATTCATTTTTTTTCCTCCCTTCTTGCTTCCTTTTACTACTTGATTCAAATCATTGTTATTATCAATCTCCGTTGAGGCTAATGACTGCTCATGCGCCAAAATCTCAGATAATTCTAGACGTTTGAAGAGTGGTTTCGGTGTTGAATCATTCCATTTCATTGACGCTTGCCAATTTACAGCCTCGTTCCATGAAACGTGTGAGACGTCGCCTTGTTCACCGAGGGAATCCCAGAGTCGCTGCGAACTAAATGGCATGAATGGTTGCATTACAATTGCTAAATACCGGCAAATTCTCCAGCCGAATGCTAGATTTGCCAATGATGATTCTGCGTCTTTGGTGTTCTGATTCTCTGTTGCTAGATACTTCCATGGTTGAGCAGCCTGAATTATTTGATTGCCATATTGTGCTACCTTCATGGCTGAACGCAGCGCTTCCTTAAATCGGTGCTTATTGAGTGAAGTAGAAATATCGGCGTGCATTTCATTGAGTTTATTGATGTGAGCCTTATTCAAATCAGGACGTTCTAAGTTTGCGTACGGCCCGTTATTTCCTTTCGGTAATCTGCCACCAAGAGTGAGTACTCTGTGGACAAAATTACCATATGCCGCAATCAGTTCTGAATTTATTTTCTCGACAAAATCAGGCCAATTGAAATCCGTGTCGTGATTTTCTGGCATATTGATACTCAAGTAGTAGCGCAAGGTGTCTGGATCATAACGCTCAAGAAATGACGGTAGCCAAACTGCATGCTTTCTACTTTTGGAGAATTGTCCGCCAGCCAACATCAAGTATTCCATTGCTGGGACATTTGATTCAAGTGCCATATCCCCAGCGTTGGGTAGAGAAATAGGAGTATTAGAATCAAGTCCGTTTTTGGCATGATTTAGTCCCAAAATCAAAGCCGGCCAAATAACCGTATGGAAAGGGATGTTATCCTTGCCTAAGAAATAGAGGTGCCTCGGTTTTCGGCCATTTTCGTCGACTTTCCACCAGTTTTCCCATGCATCCCTGCCTTTTGGATGTTCATTATTATCAGCAAATTGTGCGGCCCAAATTTGGGCGCATGTAGAGTATCCTTGCACGGCTTCAAACCATACGTAAACACATTTCCCTTGCCACTCTTGATCATCTAATGGTAAGGGAATACCCCAACTCAAATCTCTGGTCACAGCACGAGGTCTAAGGCCCATGTCCAGCCACTGCTTGGTCATCGCTCTGACATTAGGTTTCCAAAGTTTATTTTGGTGCTCAGCGTGTGACTCTAATGCTTCTTGAAACAAGTCTAAGCGGTAAAAAAAG
>DAUW01000069.1:0-3221 GCA_002505355.1 Euryarchaeota archaeon UBA229
CATGATCATCGTGATCGTCATGGTGCCCGTGTGCGTGGTCGTGGCCACCCATCATTGGTAGCGCAGCCATATCGAAAGTAGTCCTAGCCCACCAATTTGTTTCAAATTCAACAACATGCTCGCCAGCTTCCAGATGGAACACTGAAACCACGGTGTTGGCAGGACAGCCCACTGGATTCTGGAATACTTTCTCTGCCTCAGCGTGATTATGCTCATCATGTGCATCGTGGCCGTCATGGTCATCGTGGTCACCATGGTCGTCGTGGTCGTCATGGTCTTCAGGGCCAGTTGGAATTAGCGTTGTGTCGGCATTGGACGCAACAATTGCCACATGCGGTGTATCTTCTAGATCTACGGACGATAGCCCGACACCGCTAACATCCCAGGCATCGGCTGTTTCATTCCAAACATACACTGACCAATACCAATAATCCTCGGCGGGGACACTGCCGTATTCTGGCGCTACCACATCATTGATTCCGACTATGTATGCGCCAAAGGATGAGTCTTCGTAGGTATATGGGATGCTGTTGGCGGTTAGAGCTACCTCGGTCAAGTTCCACCCGGATGCATTTTCCGGGAGATCGTCATGTTCGGTTTCAAACACCATCGACGTGTTGTCCGGGAATAAGATTGCTAGTCCGTGATGTTCTTCGTCATGGTCACCATGATCATCATGGCCATCATGATCGTCGTGGTCACCATGGTCGTCATGGTCATCGTGGTCATCGTGGTCGTCGTGGTCGCCGTGGTCATCATGGTCGTGCCCATCATGACTGGTGTCTGCTTCGGGGAACGTTAGGGATTGAACACCCTTCTCTGCGTGAATCTCTAGCTGGTCAGCTTGGTCTTGGTAAGATAGTAAAGTGTTTGGCACCTTATCGCCTTCAGCAAGTTGTTCGCACAAATCGTTGAGTAAAATTGTTTGATAGTCCAAGGTTATCTCGCCACTGGGCATGATGTGGGTTTGGTATGCTGTTGGCGCTCCTTCTGTGGTGATGGCACGTTGGACCCATGGTTCTAGGTCTAGACCGTGATAAAAGAATACTTCACTAGAAATTAATCTGTCTAAATCCTGCTGAGTAAGTGTGTAATCATGCACCGGTTGGTTGGTGGTGCTCATCATCTGTACGTCTGCAGTGTCACCGACTATTGCTGAGACGAGTTGTTGTACGTGGTAGGTAGAGGTCATTATTGTCCCATAGTATTCAGTGCTTCCATCAGAATTATCCGTTGTGTCATCGGATGGTTCATCCGAGGATTCTATACATCCAGCGAGGCTGGTTATTATCATCATAGCGCTCACTAGTAGAACCCTATACAGTCTTTTGTCCATGGCTGCTGGCAAGCAGGGTGATATTTAATAGGTTGTCAAGACAATTTATTAATCGAAGAACTTCTAGTAACCATTAATATAATTCATGCCAACGATTATTATCTGACCATCTGTAGAATTGTCATGAGTCAAATCATCTCGTTTAGCGCAGACCAGAGTTTTCTCAGCAGCCTTGATAGCCTGATGAATAGCGCGGGATATCAAAATCGTAGCCGCTTTTTGCGTGATGCAGCATTACACTTTTCTGAAGTGAAACAGCGTGGAGAGCTAATGAACATGAATGATGAAATCATCATAGAGGGCCACATTATTGTTCATTACGAACACAAGACTGGACAAAAGTTGATGGTTTCAAGATCCGGCGAGGTAGAGGTTGCTGGGTACCATCACACCAGTAGACTGGGACATTCATGCCATTCATGTGTTGATGTGATACACATGAAAGGTCAAGCTAGCGAAATCAGAAAAATACATGATAAATTACAGAACACACCCAATGTTGAAAAAGTTTCATTCATTATCGCACCGATGAAAAATTATGATTGCTGCTAAGTCTTTAGACACCGCAGTAAGTGCTGTAACCAACCACTTGCCCTGACCATTAAGAATTATTTTGACAAATTTGCGCACTACATTGCACTGTTTCATAATACTCTCTAGTCGCTGGGTCAAAGACATCCAATTGGAGCGTTGATCCAGTATTTACCACTGTTACTGCGGTCGATGCAGCCGATGGAAGATAATCCTCGCCGGTACTACGTAGAGTCAATTTTATGGTGTGGCCGGCAGCAACTTCAACATCCATTGGGAAGAATTCCATGAGCGCAGTTATTTCTTCGAATACTGGAGTCCAAGTCTGCTCATCAGCGCCGCCTGCGTGATATCTGAGGTCCATTATCGCATGTCCTATGTGGATACAGTTTGCTCCATCACAATCCTCTAACAAGGCGTAAATCTGTCCTCCGACAGTGGCCGTGTTTACGTTTACATGGAGGCGAGGCAGACCGCCAAAGTAGAGGGCTTGTTCAAGCGGCGGCGTCTCGTATACTGGACCAGATGAAGCATCTGGGAAAATTGTGTTACCACCGCTGGTAGCGGCAAGGTCTGAGCTTCCCAACTCGAGAAGTAATTCACTGGTGTTGCTCATCGGATAACGATCCTCAAATCGCCATGGGCCTTGATTTGACTGAATCTCAACCCCTAGCCACGGTTTTGGCCCCTCTTCTTGGAGATAATATGTGAACCACTCAAGCAAGTCTTGCATCCAATCCATCCTCACCATTTCTGGGAACGCTTCAATCCCCCTACCGACTCCACTACGGTCAAACATTATCTGCGGTCTATCCGGGTAATCATGGTCCCACTGCCCAAATAATCCCTTTGCCTCGATATCATTATCATAGAGCAAATTGATGGTTGGAACAGCCATGTGTGGGTCAACATTCCAATCGTGCATTCCCTGAATAAGGTATACGCTACCATTGTAATTTTCCAAGACTCGGTCGAGGAAGTATCGTTCAGCCCAATATGATCCGGCTGCTTCACCGCCCCAGGCCCAAGCTGCTCCACCAGTTGCTGGCCCAGCGATATAGTCCGGACACATGTTACCCGAATCTTCCAAGTCGCCATCGATGCCGTATGAGCCATAGACTCCGTTGTGCATTATTGGTGCTCTTGCCTCGCTGCTACCATTGCGCCACATCAACTCCATAACGCCGATTAGCCCAGAAATCGGTACTATTGTTGTCAGGTGCTCGTTGCCAAACATTGCCGCTTGCCACGGGGTTGAACCATCATATGATTTACCAATCATTCCGACATTGCCGTTACTCCAATTCTGCGTCCCTAGCCAGGTGACTGCCGCATCGACACCCAACTGCTCAGC
>DAUW01000069.1:3548-9941 GCA_002505355.1 Euryarchaeota archaeon UBA229
TACCCATCAAATCCATACAGTGATTTGACCGACCTGTTCCCATCACTGAGACTTGAGCAAAAGCAAAACCATGCGGTACAAGCTGCTCGATAATCATCGTGCCTAACCATGTCCCGGGTTCTTCTATACCACCTGTCTCAACCGAGGCTTCATCGAAGTATGGACCGAATTCAGCAATGACTGGAACGGTCATACCGTCTTCCATAACCGGTACCCAAACTGCCAAACTAACCTTGCCATTAGGCGCTGCACCACCTTCCTCCAACGGTAGTTCAAACTCGACAAAATGGTGTGTTCCTAGCCACAAACTGGCACCATCAGGTCCGCGTAATGAACCATTTTTCAGTACGTAGGAATTTTGATCATCGGTATAATAATTCTGTAAATGACGGTCGGCTATCGGAGTATAACCGTCTAATGATTCTTCGATCGCTTGGTCTTGGAGCGGGGCACCGATGGCACGACTCATCATCAAAAATACGAGAACTACGGCTACTGTTGCGCCCAAAGCAGTATTCAGTGAACGCGTTGCGCCGCTGTCAGGAATGGCTGCTTCGTCAGCGAGTTCAGCCTCGTAAACCTGCTCCTCCATGGTGGGGCTGAAAACCTACTCACTCATGATATTGATGCTAATTTGCACTGTTCAGTAATAATTGAAATTCGATTAATCTAGCAATTGCTGACGCAGTTCTCGAACCAAACCAAGTCAAATCTTCTCCGTCAATTAATTCAACTCTCGGAATCCTCCCCCCGGCAACAGCGATGCTTTGCGCAATCTCAATCCCCTCCTCGGTGGTGAATTCATGTGGTTCGCTAGTTAGGAGAATAAGTTCTATATCATGTCTAATGAAATCCTCGACGGAAACCTCTGGATAGCCATTACCCTTTGGATGAGTGTCAATTACGTTAAAGCCGACCATCGACAAAATGGCACCGGCATACTTGGTTGGTGAAACCGCCATGAGTGGTTGATGCCAGATTAATGGCAATGTACGAGTTTGGTGTTCATTGTCGACGATTTGGTTAATTGAATCCTCACAAAGAATTGCTAGTTGTTCGCCGGTTGTCTGTCGTTGGCACACCCGTCCTAGAGTTCTCAACATATCGGGAACATCAACTGGGGAGGCGACATCGCTAACAAAAATTTCAAACCCTTCACCTTTGAGGGTTTGATAAACCTCTAAGGGATTCTCTTCTTTATCCATCACGATAAGATCGGGTTTGAGTCTACGGATTTTATCTAAGTTTGGAGTTTTGGTTCCGCCAATAACCATCACCTGGTCTACCTTCCCGGCTGGATGAATACACCATGGGGTCCTTCCAACTACCTCATCGGTGGAAAGTCCGAGATCAAACAGTGTTTGAGTCAGCGATGGTACCAAACTTACCACTCGCATGCTTACTCCATTAGTAGTAGGTTGAAAATCATGTTTAGCCTTAACAACACTTGAGGGATGGAATCATACACTAAACCGACCTGCACTAGGTTGGGCAGACATGGGAATCTCTGAACGAATGGGTGATGTACTTGGCCAAGCGGTTGAGTCTAAACTTCTCAAAGAAGTTGGAGAACACCCAGAGAAAGTTACCCACTTAGCCATCATAATGGACGGCAATCGCCGATTTGCTTGGAAAAGCAAAATTGCTACCGGTCTTGGTCATCGCATCGGCAAACAAAAACTTGAAACGGTGCTTGACTGGGTCTTGGAATTGGAAATCCCCTGGTTCACTGTTTACGCATTATCAACTGAGAATTTAACCCGCCCCCAGGAGGAATTAGATATCCTGTTTCGATTGTATATCGAGGGATTGCGTGACATTGCTGACGATGAGCGAATCCATGCCAACGAGGTTAAAGTGCAAATCATTGGTAGACGAGAATTACTTCCAGAAGATGTTAATGAAGCCATAGATTACGCTGAAGCCAAGACTGCTGAGTATGACAAATATGTCTTCACAGTCTGTTTAGCCTACGGCAGTCGTGAGGAGATGCTCAACGCAATACAATCGATTGCTGCTGAACATGCGGCTGGTGATTTGCCGCTGGATGCCATTGATGAAACTGCGGTGTCTACGAGACTGTACACCGGTGAAATGCCAGATCCGGACTTAGTAATTAGGACCAGCGGAGAGGAACGTATCTCAAACTTCTTGCTGTGGCAGATGGCATATTCTGAATTATACTTCACTGATGTGTATTGGCCCTCATTTCAGAAAAAAGACTTATTGAAAGCGGTTAGAACCTTCCAAGACCGCAAACGTAGGTATGGTGAGTGAGTTGGCAATCTGTGATGAATGCAATGGCTGGCTAAATCCAGCTCTTGCAGTTGACGCTGCGGTTCAACGGGGGAATGAAATTTTGTTAATCCAACGTAAATTTCCACCAATGGTGGGCTACTGGGGCTTGCCAGGTGGGTTTGTTGATCGCGATGAGGACCCGTTAGAGGCGGTGCTGCGAGAGCTCGAAGAGGAAACCGGGCTAGTAGGTTCGAACCCAGAGTTACTAATGGTCATGGGCGACCCTGATCGCGACCCGCGTAAGCACATCGTGAGTATTGTTTATTCGGTCACTGTCGATGCAGGAGAGCCGGCTGCTGGGGACGATGCAGCAGACGCTCGTTATTGGCCGCTGGACTCTATTCTAAACGGCGAAGTGCCAATGGCTGGAGACCACTTGCAGATAGTCAAGAATTGGTTTAATCAATGAGATTTATTGACAACATATTTGCCAACTGATTGCGAGAATCTGGCCACTCTTCTGGCGCTATTGCATCGGTAAGATGTATGCCGGCCAAAAATTGCGCCAGCATGTTTTGCCATCCGTCACCCTCGCATGGTTCATGCCAGACAAATAGTGGATATCCGTCATCCTGTAGGCGAGTAATGAAACCCCGCTTTGCCTTGCTGACAAGTAATGTTGGAGTGCCAAGTAATGCTGCTTCGCTAGCGAGCGTCACTGACTGTGTTATTACTCCATCATGCCTCGATAACTGGCGGTCGAGTAACCACGCATCGCCTTGATATTCGTTTTCATTAGCCATAGTAATATCAAGGCCATCAAATGCCGACTCAGGAATCTCAGAAAGTTCCTCGGAATCATGTATACCATCTCCTTTGAGCAACCTTACCAACACCTTAGGCGGGTCACTAACCGTACTGGCATGGATTCCTGGGCTCAAATGAACGTGGCCATGTAATCCATTGAGGTAATCTACTTGGATTCCCTTCGCTTTTGCAGCTGACAAAAAGCCCCCATCAAGTGATTCATCCCAATGGTTCGGAACAATAATGTGGGTTGCCGATTTAAGCGCTAACTTATGAGCAACGTGGTTTACCTCAGTATCGCTGATGTAGTACCGGTGAGATATACTTCGCAGGGATTTTTTCAACAGCGGTGAGCGCCATGCTAGCAACTCAAGCGATGCTCCGACGACAACAATACGCGATATCGGTTGACCTGTTTTGCAACAATGGGCTAGAAAACGATGGCTAGAACGCCACCTATTGAGTGCCTTTCGTCGTCTCTTATTACCCACGGGTCGCTCGACCCAGTGGATTTGTCGGCGGGGAATGTGGCCATCGCCTTGGTTAATCATGACCTCTACCTCTCGGCGCCTGGTCGCAATTATCAGGTCATTGTTGTTTGAACTGCGAAGGAAAGGAGCAAGTAGGCGTACATGCGCTGGATGATCAAGTACCCAGCACGTCCGCATAACTTTGCGTGATGGTTTGAGTTACTCAATGCATCGGATATTAGTCAAGTTGAAAGCCCGCCTGCTCGAGGATTAATTATGGACAAGCGAGCAATCGAATTAGCTGGAGCACCCAAGTATGGACCTTACTCCGCCGGAGTAGAGTCCGGGGAAATGTTTTGGTTATCCGGCCAAATTGCCGTTGACTTTGACGGAGTAAAAGCGCAGACACAAGGCGCATTGGATAAAATTGACACGCTATTAGACAACGCAGGATTGACTCGTGAGAACATCTGTTTTGCTCAAATCTTGTTAGACGACATCAATGATTTTGCCGCCATGAATGAGGTCTATGGTGCGTGGGTAAGTGAGCTGAAGGTGAAGCCCGCTCGAGCTGCCTTTGCCGCTGCTGCACTACCTGCAGGCGCTTTGGTTGAAATTGTCATTCAAGGTACGAGATGATTTGATGCCTGGCTCGCCATATTTTGACGAAGTCCCCAGAGGCATTCTGACGTGGCCAAAATTACTCAAATATGCCCTACCCGTTACCGCAGTGGTGATGGTTATCGGCTGGCAGAACGACATTCTAGTCGAACTAATTCTTGTACTCACCTGCACTCTATTTATCTCAGCAGCCCTTAGAAAATGACCGCGTAGCCTCATCTTTGAAATGGCGAAGCGACTGGGAACATCATGGGCGAATGGCCAGTTCAATGTTTCAAAGCCTACGATATTCGTGGGTTAGCGAACGGCGATGGAACTGGTGAACTAACTCCGCAGTTCGCTTACCGACTGGGCCGTGCGATGGCAAAGTATCTCGCTTGCAAGCAATTTGCAGTTGGTCGTGACATTCGAGATTCTTCACCGGCTTTGGCTGCTGAACTAACCCGCGGTTTAACCGATTCCGGGGTCACTGTGCTAGACTTAGGAATCGTCTCCACTGGATGCGTCTATCACGCCTGTTGGACTTTGCCTGTTGACGGTGGCGTAATGGTCACTGCCAGTCATTTACCGATGCCAACCCACAATGGTTTCAAAATGTGCCGTGGCACTTTGCCACTGGCTGGTGAAGAAATCCAGGAATTAAAGCAGGTATTTCTGGATAATGAATTCATAGACGGTGAAGGTAAGGTTATCGATACACCACACATGGATAACTATCTTCAAGCAATCATCGAATCAACTGGTCCATTATCCCGCTCTGTCAAGGTTGCCGTCGATTGTGGTAACGCTGTTCCGGGCCCGGCAATGAGCAAGTTACTAGACCTCCTGGGCTGCAATCATATTGACTTGTATTGTGACTGGGATGCTACTGAACCTAATCATGGTGCAGATCCAACTAGGCCAAAGAACATGGTAGACCTAGCCAGGGCAGTAGTTGACAATAGCTGCGAATTCGGTTTGGGTGCGGATGGCGATGGTGACCGACTCGGAGCCGTTGATGAAAAAGGTAATTTCGTCTACCCCGACCGACTAATTGCTCTATTAGCCAATGACGTTGTTGGTTCTGAGGCTGACAAGGATTTACTCATCTATGACGTAAAATGCTCAATGAATGTCGAAAAGGCGATTGTTGCTGCCGGTGGCCGACCGATGATGGCCAAGACTGGACATTCGTTTATGAAGCGAGTTTTGGCCGCTAATCCCGATGCCTTGATGGCGGCCGAGATGAGTGGACATATCTTCATGGCTGACCGTGGTTGGTATGGTTTTGATTGCTCACTGTATAACGCAGCTAGAATAATTGAATTGTGGTCTAGAACCGATGGTATATCCTTTAGTGGAGAGTTGAATCGTCTCGCCCCAAATTTGCCAACAACTGGAGAAGTGAAAGTTCCTTGCAAGGAGGAAAATAAACTGGAAACCGTTGCGGCAATTAGGCAGGCATTCACCGACTACCAAGCGTCAACTATCGATGGCGTAAGAGTGCGCTTCAACAATTCAAACGGCGAACAAGTTGGCTGGTATCTGGCCCGCAAATCGAATACAGAACCGATACTTGTTATGCGTGTTGAGGCGACTGAAGATCACGAATTAACCCAGATTTTGGAGTTAATTGACCAACGCGTATCGCCAATAGTCGACATCAGTAAGTTACTGGGGTAATCTTGTGCGAGTTAGTTATGGTTTAGTTGGTACAACCCGGGGACACGCAGTCCGCGCATTAGCCATTGGTCAGGAACTTATCGAACGCGGGCATGAAGTATTATTCTTCACCGACGGTGATGCTGAAGAGTTGTTGAAAGCGCGCTTCGGCGAAGCACGTGTTTGTGCTACTGAAACGCCAAAATATTACTTTACCAGAGGAAAAATATCCATCCGAAAGACCCTGTCGAAAAACCTCAAATTTCTCATAAAGCGCAAGAAATTAGCCCAACCAATAATTGAGCGCCTTAAATCCTGGAAACCTGATGTCACCATCGCCGACTACGACCCATTCATGTGGCACGTCTCCAAGGTTCTCAAAATCCCTCATGTCGCACTAAATAGTCAAGAATTCCTCAACTCAAGTCCACTGCCCAAAGGTATCAAATTATCAGATCGTATTCAAGCCAAGTTTGGTGGTAAACTGCTGCGAAGACTGTCCCCTACTGCCGATTTGCGCGTTGTTGGAAAGATTATGTTCGAAAAACATCCGTGGTCAAAAGCCGAATTTGTTGGCGCAATTATTCGACAGGAGTTCGACAAATACACTTGGACT
>DAUW01000028.1 GCA_002505355.1 Euryarchaeota archaeon UBA229
TCAATCGAAGTGACCATGCATTTGTCCAGCTACTCTGGTGAACTAATCGAGTTAGCGGCAAACTTGTCGACCCAAGCAACCGATGTAGTGGCAGTAGTGGGCGGTGATGGAAGTTTGTCAGAGGTTATCACCGGCTTAATGCAGGTAAAATCTCCGTGTCGGGTTGGTCTTATTCCGGCGGGAACTGGTAATTCGATGGCAAATGATCTCAAAATCACTAGCACCGAGGAGGCGATTAATCGCATCTGCGGCGGTAATTATCAACTGCTAGACTTGGCGAAAGTTGACATGGTTGCTGGCTTGCCAGGTAGTGAAAATGGAGAACTAACCCGCTATAGTGCTAACCTTGTCACTTGGGGGTTAGGGGTTGACTCAACTATTAGAGCAGAGAAAATGCGCTGGATGGGTCCTATGCGTTATGATGTAGGAATACTGCTAGCAATTATGGCAAACAATCGACGACATGCAACCCTAACCATAGACGGGCACGCGATTGAAGATGATTTCACCTTATTCCTAATTCAAAACAGCCAAACTGGGGGCTCACTATTACCACTTGCACCAGGTGCAACACTCGATGACGGCATGATGGATATTGGCATCCTAAAGAAAATGAAGCGTGGTCAAATCCTCAAAGCATTTAGCCAATTGAAAACCGAAGGCAGACACGTATTCCATCCAATGGTCGATTACTACCGCTTCAAAACCCTGGAAATCTCGACGCCAAAACCAACAGCGATCAATGTTGATGGTGAAAATATCGGTTCTACGCCACTCAAGATGGAAGTATTACCCGGAGCAATTGGGATTATTGTCTAATCAGAGCGAGAAGTCAGAGAAGTCGTCCTCTTCTTCAAACTGCTCTGGTTTAGCCTCGTATTCTGGTTCCGGCTCGGGCTGTGAGACCGCTTTGCGCTTTTTAGCCGCCCGACGTTTTACTGGTGCTTTGGCGGCTGCTTTGCGCACGGGTGGATCGCTACGAACGCTGGAGAAGTGCTCTTTCCGCTTAGGAGGTGCCTCGCTAGATACCACATTACTGACCGGAGAACGCTCACGTTTTGCTGGTGGCGGACTCCAAGATTCTTGTGGCGCAAAGCCGCCAGAATTGACTACTTCTGACCTAGACATTTCCTTTTCCAACTTAATCGATTCTTGCGTTGCAACAACTGAAGACGAGCCACCACCGAAGTCTGTGGGGCCATCTGAAGAGCCGCCAGATAATGCACTATCAAGGTCGAAGCCGGCGATGCCTAAATCATCATTCTTCGAAGTCTTTTTTGCTGGAGCCCGTTGCCTCTGCGCAGCCTTGTCTTCACGTTCGTGCTGACGTTTGCGCTCAGTAGGAGTCACTGAACCAGATTTCTTTTGTGCTCGCAAATCAGTCGCAACTTTCTTGATTTTCGCTAATCCTTCTTCGCCTAGTAAGGTTTTCATGGTTTCCTTAGCACCTTGCCTGACAATCATTTGAGACAGCAGGAACATACCTATTGAACCGCCGACGCCAACAAACAGGAAGAAGGTGATAAAGCCTGCTCGGCCGATAAACGGAACATCGCCGTATTTCCATTCGTCGCCGTGATTACCATTGGCGCTAACCACACGGTCGTCGATTTCGATTTTGTCAACCAGAACGTAAACTGACTGACGATTGCTAGAGCCAACATTCAGATTGCAATTATCGGTTAACGTATGAGCAATACTACCAGAGCTGCGATAATAGCCTGTGGTTTGGGCTTTCCCATCAATAGTAAATGCAGACCCGTTGACGGTTGTTGGGCTGATCAAATAGCCGTGGATAGTAATCGGTTTGTGCCATTCTTCGAGTGCTAAGAAGCCATCATTGATATTCTCGGTGGTTGGGATGAGTCCTAAGACATACCACTGAGAATCGGTATCAGTATCAATCTCATCCAAGTCAACAGTGCCTGCACGAGTTTCAGGCATCAGTGGAACATTCCATTCTTTGATGTCGATTCTTGCACCTTCGCCGTCTTTGACGCTACGCGCCTCTCCAATTGGCATGGCTTGTATCGCAACCGCTGCGGTTACTGCAGTATCCATATTTCTAGCACCATTAGCTGGGTCATGTGAACCATAAAGGACGCTTGCCGATAAGTAGCCGGTGAATTTTATTTTAGCACTGGCATTCTTGCTTGGGACAACTTCCTCACCAATCTCACACCCGATTGGTGACAGGTTTTGATACGTCGATTCTGAGGCACCTAAGTTGGTGGTTATCTCCGTCTCATCAATAGAAAAATCAACCTCAATTCCTTCACCACCCCATTGCGCCGTGTCCGGACCTAAACAACCTGCAAGGACCATCGTGAAGATAAGGAGCAGTGCGAGTTTGGCCCTCCGCATAATTAGCCTAGAGAGGATTTAGTTTGAGAACTCTTCCATCATTAGCCATGTTTTGACCAAGGTATGTTATTGGCGCAGAGAGAGGGATTCGAACCCCCGCGTCTTACGACAGTGGATTTCAAGTCCACCGCACTACCGGGCTATGCGATCTCTGCAACATTATTCCGGAAAGATTCCTCTTTGTAGTATTTTGCCCTAATGATTGAGCAAGAGTTACTACCGCTTTGGACACCTAATCTACCTGCTTGCGGCCAATTCTTATTGCGGCGATTGAGATTGCAGCGATGCTCGCGATGATTCCGAACCCAGCAATACCACTCGATTCAACCTCAACCAATCCTTCGTTTTGAACCAGACTCTCAAGATCGCCAATGAACTCTTGCACATTCCAACTATCGCCCGTCCATGCAATCACTGGTTTTCTTTGAGTATCAAGAATTAGTGTTGTTGTTGAGTGGCCGACATAATATTCCTCTTCGACATCGGCGATAACACATGAAAGCATAGAGTCCTCTGGCCACTCATAACCCTCATCACACATGCAGTGCTTATTTGCACCACTACCCATTTCCCAACCGTGTCCGTTGCAAACCGGGTCTCCTGATTCGACATATGCACCTGGTGCGGGTATTGCTGCGTCATCGGTATAATTTGGTGCCCAAGCCAGATGGTTTGGATTGTTAATGGAATCCATGCCAACACTACTTGCTTCCCAGGATGTGGAGGATTCGTTCCATTGGTGTAATTCCCACCACCAGCTATTGTTGTCAGCAGCAGGAGATTGACCGTCAACCGACTCAAGATAGTGCCCCCATTGTGAATCTGGAGAAGAGAAACTGATTCCGGCACCATCGAAAGCAGAACTGGTCAGATGCCAACCATTGAAGTGATTTATTTCTTGGCTAATTGTTGTATTGTCGGGGAAAACTACCGATACCGAGGAATTATCGGCGCTCGGTGTATTGAGTAATGATTCATTTGCGGTCGACGCGACCCAGGCTACATTATCGCTATCTGGATGCTCGACTGAGTCGACACCAACCATAGAATCTTGCCAACTTGAGGCGGTTGTGTTGTAAGTCATCAATTTCCAATACCAAGAATAATCGCTAGGTGCATCTACGCCATTGATCCCGTTGAGCATAGTGCCGTACTCTGAATGAACTGAATAGTTTAGTTCCCATCCACCCTCATGGGCGGCGAATTTGGTGGTAGACCACGCAGTTGGAGTGTTCATCAGCTCTGTGGCCACGCCTGTTTGGTTGACAAATACCACTGTTGAATCTGCAGATTGATGACCGTTGATTTCTCCGAGGTGAGCGGCTAACACATTTTTCTTCACGACCAGACCAAAACTACTCCAAATCTCCTCCAAGTAGTCCAACTCGCCGGTAAGATGGGGCCAGTCCGCTCCTTGCATCTCAGAGTATTGCTTTAGTTGCTCTGGAGTATCATATCCCGGATCGACGGTAATTGAGATAATTGACACGTGTTCTTGGTATTCGCTGCCTAACTCTTCATTGACCGATCTCAATAATTGAGTGATAATTGGGCAAACATCCGGACACTTGGTGAAGATAAAGGCAACCACTATGACATCGCCGCGAAAATCTGTTAAGTTCATCTGTTCATTATCTTGGTTCGTTAGGGTAAAATTGTCGACTGGACCCCTGGATAGTTGGTAGCCCTTGTAGGCAGTCGCGGTTGGAATTGCTGATACACAAAACATCAATATTACCAGATACGCAGCTAACGACCTCTTGGAAACCATGCCAAATCCTACGGCCGGGGTTATATCAATGCTTCATCTCTTTGTAGCATAGTCCCAGTCTGGGGTACACCAAGAGGGTAACTCTGTGATTGCTTCTGGATTAGAAAGCCCAATACCCCACAACATCAAGAGTACAAACAGTACTGGAAATAAAGCCGTTCTCGTGTAGATTCTTGGATCGCCTCTTAGGTGCATGAAATATGCCGCAATGCCGTAACCTTTGATTATTCCAACCACTATCAAAATAGCCCATACCATGAAACGGGTAATTCTAATGTCGGTGCCGGGGATAACTTCAAAGAAAACCGCGCCAACTTCAAACAAGGTGAAAAACATCAAAACTTGGAAATTCCAAAAATAGATATCTTTACCGGTCTTATCAATAAGCCACTTTTCTAGTCCTGTTGCTGCATGCTCGCCCACTTAATCACCTCAATACAAATAGAATGCTGGGAAAATCACTACCCAAGCTAAATCAACGAAGTGCCAGTAGAGACCGAAATACTCGATACCTTGGCCATTCTCCTCATCGTATCCAATGGTGTCCGCCTTGAATACAAGATAAAGCATCACTAGGAGGCCCACAAATACGTGTAGGCCGTGTGCACCGGTTGCTACATAGAAGATTGACCCTTGAACGGTTCCAACAGTGAAGCCTTCAGCGACTAAATGACTCCACTCAACTAATTTGAGCACAATAAACATAGAACCAAGTAATAACGTGGCAATCAAATAATTTCTTACTGCGGTTTTCTTATCTGGTAATAGATACCTTAGCGCATTTTTCGGCGCTTCCCAATCCTTTGACTTAGCAGTCTTCAGGGCTAACACGATGGTGTATGATGAGATAATTAGCGCAAATGTGTTGACTGCACCGGGCAACATAGTCCAAAAATCTCCAGTTCCGGCTGCGCCACCAGGCCTTAGATAATCAGATGCGGTTAGGACAATTTCTCCTTCGGTTGCGCCCGGACTGCATTTGCCCTCATCGAAAGCCCACTTAGTACACCACTCTGTCCTAATTCTCAGATACGACGAGAAGAAGGTTGCGAAGACCATTACTTCAGACATGATGAAAACCCATAATCCTGCCTTCCTGATGTGCTCACCTTCGAACGGGGCAGAGGTTGCGATTTGCTCGCCATGGCCTATGAACGGTAGATCTTCTCGCCACCAGTTTGCTACACCAATCATAATGATAGTTAGGCCAATTGTACTTAGCACCATATCTCCGGGTGCAAATGTACCGCCCTGCGCTAGCAAGGCTCTCATGCCCTCGACAAATTCTGGGAATCCCATCAAGAACAGTAGTACACCTAAACAGAAAATTATCGGCGATGCTGAACCATGGTGCTCGTCGTGATGATCATCATGACCATGGTCATCATGACCATGATCTTCTTGCGGTTGGATTGAATTGATGAATCCACCAATACCTAAGAATATCGCATATATCGTTGTGATAGCCAAAATTGTGACACCAGCAACCCAATAAGTGAGGTAGGATAGGTGGGCATCGATTTCTTCATGGTGAAGATGATCAAGCTCTTCCTCGCTAACCGTTGGGTCATTCATCGCAGCATAATATGCATCCTTAGCCTCATAGTAAGTGTCGTGCTTGACGCTACCGACGCCCAAGCCTAGTGCGGCAAACGCAACTACACCGATGGTCAGTATTGCGCCTGCCATCAATACAGCTCTACCCCAAACAGAGTTATCCACGTGATTGTTGAAGCCGCCCATCATTCAGCCCCCTTAGGCTTGGCTTTCCATAATTTTTCCGCGACAGACTTTTTATCGCTGTCATGATCATTGTGCCCGTATAGTTCGTTCATGTCGCCTTGAGTAGGTATATCGTGGAATGATGGCGTTGGCGGAGGCGAGGTTGTCGACCATTCGAGTGACCATCCGCCCCATGGGTCCTTGCCAACTGGTTCACCTTTACGGCCCGAGGAGAAGATATTCCATACCAACAATAGTTGGCTTATTCCAAAGATGAAAGCGAAGATGCTCACAGCCATGTTATACTCGGCAAACCCGGTTTCTTCTAGGTATGAGTGAGTCCTTCTTGGCATGCCCATGATACCAAGTTTGTGCATTGGCCAGAACGCGGCATTATAAGATGAGAATCCGATAAGGAAATGCCACATACCGAGGGTTTCGTTTAGTTTCCTACCCGTCACCTTAGGATACCAATAATAGACGCCAGATAGTAGACCAAATACGGTTCCGCCAATGAACACATAGTGGAAGTGAGCGACTACGAAGTAAGAATCGTGGAAGTGAACATCCAACCCTGCAACTGGGAAAAACATGCCAGAGATACCTCCTAGGGTGAAGGTAACTAGGAAGCCCAACGACCAGAGTGTGTGAGTCTTCATGACTAGACTACCACCCCAAATAGTTGCTAACCAATTGAAAATTTTAGCTCCGGTTGGAATCGCCACCGCCATTGTAGTAATCATAAACGCAGCGCGCCAGAACGCATCCATACCTGACGTCAACATGTGGTGACCCCAAACAATGAAGCCAACAACTCCAATACCCGCCATGGCGAAAACCATTGATTTGTAGCCAAAGATAGATCTTCTCGCACTAGTAGCGAGAACCTCAGACACTATACCGAACGCTGGAATAATGACAACGTATACCTCGGGATGGCCGAAGAACCAGAATAAGTGCTGGAATAGCAGGCTATCGCCACCGCTGGTGAAGAACACGGTTCCTATGGTATGATCAAACAGTAAGAAGACAAGACCAATGATTAGGGCAGGTAACGACATGTACAACATGAATACGCTAACGAATACTGACCATGTAAACAAGGGCATCTTCATCCATGTGACGCCAGGTGCTCGCATGGTGAATACGGTAGTAATAAAATTCACACCACCCAAAGTTGAGGATGCACCAAGCATGAACATACCTGACAGGAACGCCGTAGTACCAATGTTTGAACCATACTGGGATAGACCTTCGCCGAGGTTAGCCTCGGTTAGTGATGAGTATGGTGGATACATAACCCAGGTAATGTCGGCTGCTTCACCAGTAAAAATTCCTGTGTAAATCAGTGGACTGGAAAATACTAGGAGCCACAACCCCATTGCATTAATGCGTGGGAATGCTAAATCCTTCGCTCCAATTTGTAACGGTAGAACATAATTCATGAACCCAGCAATCATTGGCATGGCGGCAAGGAAAATCATGGTAGTTCCGTGGAGTGTGAAGAATGAGTTGTACTCAGTTTCGGTTAGGAAGGTGTTTTCCGGGACCGCTAGTTGTATTCTAAACAATAGTGCTAGGAATCCTCCGACAAGGAAGAAGAAGAAACCATAAAGGAAATACATGATACCTACTTCTTTGTGATCGGTTGTAGTCAACCACGGTTTGAGATAACTCCAGAAATTATAGATGCTGAAGGTATCTGGGCTGCGAGAATAATATACCCACATTACACCTAACAGAATTAGGCCAAGTGCGAGCGCTATTGCGGTAAGTAGCAGTACCAATGCTCTAACGCTTGGCGCCATTTCACCAGCTGAAAAGCCTGCAATAGTCGTTTCAAAACTATTCCACATGTCGCCATTGAAACCGTTGCCACCGTTTACTGCATTAGCATGAATAGTAAACTCAACGAATTGTGAATCATCGGCGGGGGCAGTCCATTCGAAATCCCACGTTCTAACGTCGTTACTCTCAGTGGTATGAGTAAGGCCACCATCCATTTCTTGGGCCATAGCCGGGTCTATCGGCGCAACAGCCCCCTTGGAAGCTAGAATCCTAAAACCACCGGCACGACCATTCCACGGGTCATCACCTTCAGTACTACCCCCGTTGTGAAGCTCCATTACATCATTGGTAACGGTAACAGTAAACAGGTATGATTCACTTGAATTGTACACTTCGGGAAGACCGGTAACGGTAACCGAAGTATCTGATGAAGGACCGCCATGACATGAACATCCATTGTCACCAATCGAATTGATACCACCTGGTGCGGCATCTAGTTGTGGCACCATGAATAGCGAAATCAACACTATTGAGAGGAGTGAAATTGTCCTAACACGCATCAACTACTGCCTCCTGCTTTCTTGACACCAGTGTCAACATCACAGTATTCCGCACCGTAACTGACTGGCGATACTACGTCGACATATCCAACCATCTTTGAATGGTCTAATCCGCAATATTCTGCGCAACGAATGTTGAAAGTGCCTGGATCATCTGCCATGAACCACATAACAGTGCCACCCTCTAGACCCGGAACCAAATCTTCCTTGATCCCCCATTCGGGTAACCAGAAAGAGTGTTGTACACCCCAATATGTGCTGTTTAGTTCACTGTAGTCAGAGGTGTAAGAAAATAAATTCAGTACTACCTCATCATCACAGGGTACGATTAGATGGTCGCCTGCCGCTGTTGACAATTTGTGATTGAGTGGTATGTGTCCCCAGCGATGTAGTTCGTTCCCAGCAGAATCCTCAACTACTACAGATAGCGAAGAAAATTTCCTGAAGGTTTTCTCGATGATGGTCGAGCCTGTGGCCACATCTAAGGCATGCGACTCTGAATCTGTACCAACTGTCACAGTAACATTTGTTGCATCTGGGTTGGATAGATGTTGAATAGTGATGTTGTCATCAACAATATCCCAAGCCACATCGATGCCAGAAACTCTTGCATCGTCCTGCCAGGTTAATTCATCGTTGTACTTGAATTCCCAAAACCATTGTTGGCCAACTACCTCAATATCGAACGCTTCCTCATCATCAGGGATGACCCATACAGCAGTGTTAGAGGCAAGAGCAAGCACTACTAGCCAAACTACAATGATAGTTGGAACGACATAAAATAGCACTTCGATTTTGGTGTTGTGCCGATCAACAGGAAACGATCCTACAACAATATGATCAAGTTCTGTGGTATCCGGCACGATACTAGCACGGTACCTAATCATTGCATATAGTAGCCAGGCGATTGTAATGGCTCCAACGAGGATGCCCCAAAAAAGAAATTTTTCGTAAAGTACTGAAAAAACGGTATCCTCTGCCACCATGGACTTGACCTGATTATCCGCCTCTTTAGTAGCCCTTAAGGCTTATCGAAATTTGCCGTTGGCTGGATGTTTTACAACATCCTACGATGCCTTGCAGTGTCCCTTTTTCACCCATAGTATATGAACCTGCGTTTTTCCCTTGGGTGCGTTGCCAAAGTGGGAAAATGGCATAATTTATTGAGCATCTCACATTACTTAAATTCGGCGAGAATCTTGAATCACTACGACTGTCTGCAAAAAACCCTTACCGGTGAAATTTTGATGGATGTTAAAGTAAATCCTGGCGTAAAACAATCGGGGATAATTGGATATGACCAGTGGGCTAAATGCGTTAAAATCGCCGTCACGGCCAAGGCTGAAGCAGGTAGAGCAAATAACGCGGTGTTACACGTATTGTCTGAACAACTCAAAATACCGAAACATGACCTAATTATCGTCGGCGGTCAACGATCGAGAAGCAAGAAGATAATGATCTCCAATCATGGCATACAACGCATTAAAAAGTCCCTAACAGAAGCGCTGGCCTGATAATATGGCTGGTCAAAACCGCAGCGATGGTAGTGGTCTTGGCAACTATGAACTGCGCTTCAGCAATGCTGGACAGGCAATTGGTGAAGCGAGACGCAGAAACCGGCTGTTTAATTGGCCGATTATTATCGAAGGACCAAGAGATCGTCGAGCATTGGTCGCATTGGGTTTTACTGGACCTATTGAGGTACTTAACCGAGGTTGGACAATAGAACGGGTGGTTGCTTACTGGTACGAGACCTACGGCACCAGAAACAATGATGCCGGTGGAGCATCGGTTTGTTTGCTGATGGATTGGGATAGAACCGGCGGCAGACTACAGCGAAAACTCGCGAACCTCATGCAGAGCTTTGATATGATGGTAGATCAGGATACAAGGGCCGTGTTACAAAAAAACCTCAAACCAGAAACTAGGGTTGTTGAGTCGTTGTATGGCATGGCCGACAGACTACGTTATTACATCAATCTCGAAGACCGGTTTTGAAGATTACAGTAGTTTATAAGAGCGTATTTATGGAATTGCCCACATGAACAGAATGCTAACCTTATTGATTACGCTAATTTTCCTAACCCAAACATTGACAGTGACAAGTGCCCAAGATTCAACCAACGATATCGTTGATGAAGCAGCTGCTACTGGCAGTCACGAAAGCTTGGTCGCGGCTCTAGACCACGTAGGTCTAACCGATACCCTGAGAGGCGATGGTCCATTCACCGTTTTTGCACCGACTGACCAGGCCTTTACAGATGCTGGCGTTGTACTCGAAGATTACGATACTGATGAAGAAAACGCCACCTTGAGGGACATACTACTCTATCACGTAATAATCGGCACTGCAGTCGAATCAACCGATGTTACCGACAACATGACCGCCGAGGCAGGCAACGGTGATACGCTGACCTTCACCGTCACCGACGATGCGGTGATGGTCGGTGATGCTACTGTTACTACAGCAGATGTTGTTGCAAGCAACGGGATTATTCACGTTGTCGACAAGGTCTTGTTCCCGCCCGTTGATGAGGCAGCCGATGAAACAACCAACGATGAGCCAACAAACGAGGTCCCTGATGACCCGTGTGACGTCACAATAGGCCTTGATGACTCTGGCTATGCATACAGTATGGAATCAGTTAGCGTCGCAGTAGGCGACACAGTCTGCTGGCAGTGGACCGAGGCTGACATGCCCCACAACGTGGCTGAAATCGAAAGCATTGGAGATACCAAGAGAGTGGAAGGTGGCGTTTATTCAGGCGCTGCAGCCGCTACTGTTGATTTCTCCTACACATTTACTGAGAACACTACTTTCTACTATGCCTGTGAGCCTCACATCAGCATGGGAATGGTAGGTGAAGTAATTGTTGGCACCGGGATTGATGCCACAGAATCTGCTTCCCCCAGCGAAGAGTCTGAGGCAACTCCGGGCTTCGCAGCACTAGCGTCATTCGTTGCGGTGCTTGGCGCAGCTGCGTTCTTGTCAAGGCGAGAGTAATTGTTAGGCAGACATATAGAACACAAACACTCCGGTGTAGATTATTATCAGCAATGATGATAGGCAGATATTGACGATAGATGTTACATAGGCTACGTTAGCTATGCCGCGGTCCGGATGACTAGGAATTCCATCAGTGATTTTCTTCGCCGAAAGCGCAACTAACAGGGCTGGAATCGAAAGAATTAGCCCACCGCCGCAGGCAAATGATCCTATAGCAAGCACCAGTGCCATGATGGCGTTAGTTTGTGGGAACATTACGGAATGTGTAGCTCCGAGGGGTATTTTTTGGCTGTCCTGTACCCCGCCTTTGATAGTATTCTCTGAACCCGGCATAACACCTGTGGATTCACTTACTTCCCAAAAATTATTGTCTTCTGACACCTCAGTACTCACGCTAATCCCAAGCCTTAGCGAGTAATAGATACATGAATACTTTTCTAAGGATTGCCGTAATACACCGGCAAAATACTATCAGTAAATCTGTGTTGCAATTAACATGGCAAATTCGACCATCAATATCCGGAGATATGATATTGATTGGTTGCGAGTTATCCTATTTGGTTTACTGATTCCCTTTCATGTCGCAATAGGGATATATTGGTCTACATATGGTGACGAGGTCAATCCTAACATCGCTAATGATATTGATGAGGACCGAGAACAACTGGCTGAGGACGGCAACGACTACTCTACAGAATCAATCGATTTTACCAGTATGATTCTGCATTGGATGCACCAATGGAGACTGGCGGCTTTATTCATGATTTCTGGGATGGGGACCGCCTTTGCTTTTAGAAATAGGACCTATGGTAAATTCCTGAAAGAACGAGTAAAACGATTGATAATTCCGATGTTGTTTGGCATGTGGACGACGGGGTTTGTTAGCGGGGTTTTACTTGGTGCCATCGATTTAAGTGCTGGTTTTGGAGGTGGACTGAGTGCCTTTGTTAAACATATAATTGGCACTTCAATAATTTTCTGGATTCCTATTTACGGTAAAGTCTACGCCTTGGGTCACCTATGGTTTCTGTGGAATTTATTCCTCTACTCGCTCATCTTAACGCCGTTGTTTCATTTTGCGCAAAAATATCCTGATGGGCGAGTGACAGAACTTGTACGTGCCGCTTTCAGTATGCGTGGTGGACTGGGAATTATGTTACTATTGCCAACGATGCTTGCCCTGGCTGAAATTCTATTCAAGCCATGGTTTCCAGGTTTCATTGGTATTGGTTATGAATGGTTTTGGTTCTTTGGGTTTTTCTTATTTGGCTACGCTTGCATAATTGCCAAGAACGAGTATTACCAATTCCTCGAGAGTAAGAGAATCCTAGTTACCTGTATTACCGGGGTTTGGACTATTGCTTTTGTGTGGATTAGAATTCAGCAACATTACGACAATATTCCTTATGTCGATGGTGGCTGGATTTTCAACGGCATTGTCCACAATAGTATGACTATACTAGGTTGTTTAATCCACAGCTTTCACGCGTGGTTCTGGTGTTTGACAATCTTCGCTTGGGGTGCTCATTTATTGAACAAACCGAATCAAAATTTAGTATATCTCAATCAAGCCGTTTACCCGTTTTACATCGTTCACATGCCGCTAACGTTTGCTGGTTTGGGCATTGCATCACAGTTTGGCATCACGAGCTACCCTGCGGTGATTTTGGCAAGTATCTTCGTTACAATTGCCTGCTGGCTGGCATTCGAGATAATAAAACGTACTCGAGCAACATGTTTCCTATTCGGCATCAAACCAATTAAGCCACGATAACAGAATTAATCTTCGGCATCTGGCTGACTATATGACCAAAGTTGAGTTGTTACTATTGCCATAAGCCAAATTTTTACAAAATCCCAAACTAAGAACGGCTTTACTCCCCATTCAAATGCTTGAGCAAAGTCAACTGAATACGATTCTGCTAACCACAACGTTCCAAAAACGTAAACAGGAATCATTGCAACGTACCAACAGATTAACTGCGCCTTCAAGTCTGGTGCTCCGGCGGACCTAGAACGATCAAACCCTTCAGCGACCAGCGCAGAAGCAAATGGAAAGGCCAGCAGATAGCCCCCGCTAGCAATCATTTTACCGCTGTCAAACAATTGGTTGCCCCCTTCAGCAAATACTGGTGCTCCAATCGCACCGGCGAATAGGTAAAGGCAGCCAGCAAGAAATGCGTCGTTACGACGCAGATAAACACCTGTCCCAAGGACGGCAAACGTTTGCAATGTGTATGGGACTGGTGTCCAGGGCACTGAAAAGGCAATTTGTGCACACAGTGCAGTTAATCCAGCAAAGAAAGTGATCGATATCGCTCTTTCTAACGTTGTTAGTTGGTTAGAAGAGAGTGCTAAGTGCCACGTCCGCGGTTGATTCCAATAGAACTGGTTAAACATGGTCAGTGGTCAATTTGACGGTTTTTAGTGATTCAGTATTGTCTCGTCAACCGGTGGGTGCCACTTTCCGTTCAACTTTGCGTGGTCCAAAATATGCCAATAAACCGTCGTGATTTGGATTGTGTTATTTTCCACAGTATCGCTCAACTGGTTGGTTGTCAGTACAGGAGGTAGGCTTTGCCATGCTCGCCTAGCTAAGATTGACAGAGGGAATAATGATAATGCTGGCCCATTGACTGGGAGACGCCATTTTGTTAACCACTCACGTTGAATTAACGATGACTCTTGACACGCCGCTCTGACTTGTGCCCAGGTATTACCGCGGCCAGCCTTTGACTTTGTCAACAGCGTGTCATTAATCGATGAATCAACTGTGATCCCACATTCAATCAGTGGTTTTACCATCCAGGGCGCCATATACCCCGCCGGAGCTCGGAACCACGGACGGAAATTATCCTTAGCAAACCGAGAAATCTCATCCGTTGCCTTGGTTATTGAATCTTGAAAAGATTCAGGATCCTCTGGCCAAGCCGACCATGATTTGTGGGTTAAGCCGTGACAACCAATGGTAATTCGTTGACCAAATTGCTCGATTAAATTACTCAACCAGTGACAAAACTCTGGATTTTGCAAAGCATCTGCGATAACAAACAAGGTAACGGGCTTGTCGTGGTTTGCTAACCAATTCTTGAAGGAGCGCATGCCTAATTTGAACTCGGGCGATAACTCGTTGCTATCAAGTGGACTTTTGCTGCGGGTTGGATGGCCGTAGTGTTTTGGTATATGCCTAAAATCATCACAGTCCACGGTTAACCAAGTTTGAGTCAACTCTCGCCACCTCGATTGATATCGATTATGTGTATCCTGTGGGGAACTGTTCTGTTACCGATCTCAATGCCGATGAACTCATCCACAGATTCTCCACCCCAAGCGGCACACACCGCAGCAGCGGTGGCGAGGCCAGCCTCGTTATGCGGATGAACTGTAATTTCAATGCGGAAGAATTGCTTGCGCGAGCTCAACCACTCAAAAATTGCATTTACACAATTAATGGTGATACCGCGCCGGCGGAACTTCGACCGCACCCAGTAGCCCAGGTTGTAATTCGAATGAAGTAATTGTAACTCGTCACCCAGTCCAATCAGCCCGACAAAATCATTGCTTTCCTCATCAATAATCGACCAAAAGTGAATTTGATCTGATTCCGTCTGAGTTTCCACGTCAAACAGCATATCCCTAATTTGTTGGCGAATATCCTTATTTTTGTCCAGCCAAGGTAGGGCAGAATAGGCTGATTGTGGATCTTCGTTGTAGGCATTCAGTATTGGTTTTAGTGCCAACTTATTGACCGGCTCTAGCGCCAAGCCTTGTGGTAATTTCAACTCAGGGGTAGTCGCCATTATTATGCCTCATGATAGATGAGTCAACGCTCGAGCCACGTTTACATCATTTGGGTAGGTCGCCTTTGCCATCTGTAACATCCACTGCAGATGTTCTTCGCGGCCGAGATAGCGCATAATTGTGCCAATATGCGCTAACATGTCAAGGTTAGCATCTAAATGAGGTCCGAGTCGGTCTAGTTGTTGTGCCGTCTGGGTCAGTTTCCCTGTCTTGATTAACTCCAACATACTAACAACCTCCCGATAAACCACCCTATCATCCCACGGTTGTTTGGCAGGCCACGGCCAAATCCTCCCGCTTAATTCCGGTTTCGGCGGTGCCGCAGATTGTTTAGTTTCAGCTTTGACCTGCTCAGCCACAGGGTCATTTGGAATGTCTGGAACCTCTGGAGTCTCATCAACTCCTTGAGGTTCTTCTACCTCTGGAATATCTGGGATGTCTGGTGTAGTTAGCGGTGTCTGAGTGTGAGAATCTAATTGCTGTTCTACAGTCGTTTCTCCAAAAATGTCTGGAAGGTCTGGTGTTTCACTAACCACGCTTTCAACCTTAGCCGTACTCATTTCAAGTTCAGATTGCGCCGGTTCCTCAGCAATAATCTCAGGCTCCATATTCCGACCTTGTGATGGACCCACAGAGCCAGAGAAATCATCATCTGAATTATCTGCTTCCAAGAATAGTGAGCCCTGTCCAGTGTGTACTGGCTCTGCAACCTCATCCAGCGGGTTAGCATTGGGGAGAACAAATTCCACCTGTTGCCTTGGTGCATCATCTGGTGATAGCGATACCTCCTCAGGCTTGGTGTAATCTTGAACCTCCGATAATGTAGGGCCGCTACTAGCGATGAAGGCAAACTCATCGTTTTCACCCTCATCTTGCGATTCAAACTGATCTATTTGTACGGTTACATCATCAAGCGACAAAACCGCTTCAACAGCATAATCCTCACCTTCTTCATCGTCAATATCCTCGTCGAGTAATGTCGTCATTATATCAGACTCAGTCGTTGACGGTGTCGCCATTGGCTGTTCGCGCGCCGAGGCTGTGAGATCATAGTAGCATAGTTTACATTCCTCTGCTTCAATTTCATTATGAGTTCCGCAATATGGACAAACCTTGTGTGCATCAGAAGTATCCTTCTTTCGCCACCCAAACAAGTAACCCACCAGTTTGTTGGCGCTTGCTTGAGGGTTTAAGTGATAGGGTTTCGCGGTTTGAATATAATTCATTTTAATCAATACTATCATTTGGTGGGCGATATTGGTAATGACATGGCAAAGAAGGGTTCAGTTCGCCGGATGGACAATTCAGTGCCACAGGGTATTCAAAAAAAGGTGGATATAACAAGCCAAATGCCTATTGCGTGGAAAAAAGGACAGGAACACTTCGAACGTTTCACCAAGCTAATCAAAATTGAACTCGACGATGAAACAGCCATGGTCGAAGAGCGCTGGAAAAAATGGACTAAGCAAAAATTAGTGGCTGCTGGGTTAACGTTGTTTGAATTGACCTGTCGCAGCCAAGGTAGATTCTACGGCGACCCGATTATCGTCTTCGAACAGCCTGACCGCAATAGAATGCCACAGCATCGTTTTGCTCAAGGAGATATTGTGTTAATCTCACGAACTCGTCCCTGGGGAGAGAAAGTGTACGAAGGGATTGTCCTCGATCGGGGACCGACCAGGATTAGGGTAGTGGTAAACGAGAAACCTAAGGATTTGAAGAAGGGGCGATGGAGAATTGACAAAGGCGCTAATAGAATTGCTCATGATCGGATGCATGAAGCACTGATTACTTTTCACTCAACAGACTCTCCCGGCGGAACACCATTGCGTGATTTGTTACTTGGGTCGCTACATGATGTCGTAACTTCTGCCGCACGACCACCAGAAATCTCCGGAAAAAGCAACTTCAGTCAGACACCGCTAGATGCCATATTGAATAGTTCACAAAAATCCGCAGTAGAACAATCGCTGAGTTCAAGACTAAGCCTAATCCAAGGCCCTCCCGGAACCGGCAAAACCTTCACTGCTGTACATTTATTGAGACAGTTAGCAAGCATGGGAAAAGGACCAATATTAGCCTGTGCAGAGTCAAATGTGGCCGTTGATAACTTACTAGAAGGCCTAGTTGATATTGGGGTAAATGCGGTAAGAATTGGTAAACCGGTAAAGGTAAGAGAAAGTTTGCGAAATAGCACTCTGGACGCACTGGTTGACAATCATCCACTGCAAGATGAAATTGAGTATATTAAATCACAAAATGATGATCTGCGTAAAGAACTCAATTCCTTGAAGGGTAAGGAAAAGGGATTGGCCCACAGAGATATCAAAAATAATTTCAAAGATATACGAAGGCTGGAGGATAACGTAATTGCTTCTTTACTAGACGGTGCCGATGTAGTTTGTGCGACAACAATAGGTGCTGGCCATCATATTTTAGGCGACAGAAAATTTCCCATAGTGTTAATTGATGAAGCGACTCAAGCCAGTGAACCTAGCGCCTTAGTGCCAATAATTCGGGGATGTCGGCAATTGATTTTAGTCGGCGACCATAAGCAGTTACCACCAACGGTAATCAGCGAGCAAGCCGAACAAGGCGGCTTAAATCAGTCGTTGTTTGAAAGATTGAACAAGTGTGGAGTCCCAGCACACATGCTAACAACCCAATACCGAATGCATCCAGTGATCAGAGAATTCCCGAGCGCCAGATTTTACGATAACCGACTTGAGGACGGCTGTAGTTCAAAAGACCGGCCAACACCGGCTGGATTGTTATGGCCTGATTGGGACAATCCACTAGCTTTTATCCCGGTGGATGGTAACGAATTGCAGGATGAAGAAGGTAGTAGCAGGTCAAATTATGCTGAGGCTGCAAAGGTTTTGTCAGTGGTTAAAAATCTCCTTGAAGCGGGTGATTTATTGACTAGTGATGTTGGTGTAATCACCCCGTATAATGGTCAGGTTAGAGTACTCTCAGATTTATTTCAGCAAGCTGGTGGAAGAGATATTGGCGAGCCGTACCATGGACTTGAGATAAAGAGTGTCGATGGTTATCAAGGAAGAGAAAAAGAAGTCATTGTGTTCTCAACCGTGAGAGCAAACGATGATGGCGAGGTTGGTTTTCTAAGCGACAGAAGGAGACTGAATGTTGCACTCACTAGAGCGCGCCGAGGATTGGTAATTGTTGGTCACCCTAACACCCTGCGACACGATGGAACGTGGAATTCTTGGCTTGATTGGGTTGATGAACGCAATCTATTCGCTTGGCATCTTTCACAGGACTAATGCGTAGATTGACAAAGTAAGCCACGAAGCATTGACCATGGCAGAGAGCCCGGTTAGTCTTCACCAAGGTGGCGGCACTCTCGCACAGGCGGTTCTTGCTAGTGCTCCAGAAGGTATGCTCATTGCTCCAATATGGCGGCGCATCGCCGCATTTATGCTGGATGTTCTATTAATTTCTATCATCCTTACTTTTTTTACTAACGGTCAACTAACGCTAAACTTGCTAAATTTCGAGTTGCTAAGAGGGGGCGCCGAGTATATTCTTTTCTTTAGTTCCAATTGGGCAATACTGCTAACCGCCCACTGGCTTTACTGGAAATATACTGGCAGAGCATACGGTCGTTCTCTTGGACAAAGAGCGTTTAGAATCGCCATCGTTCACGATACCGGGACCGCCCTTGACCAACAACATTGGGGCCCTAGAGCCGCTGGTAAACTGATTTACTTGTTACCTCTTGTAGGGCCTCTTTGGTTTGGCCTGCGAGACTCGATTAGCGCTCGCTCTAAAGATGCAGAATATCGTACTGCGATAGATAAAAAGCACAGCACTGTTGCTGCCGTTGACTGGTCTTTACCGGTGGAAACTAGAACCAAATTACGGTAATGAACGATTAGACATCTACTTCAAGTATTACCGATTGCTCCTTACAGATGGAGTGGTTTCAATGAGCGATGAATACTTTACTCGTGCCCCGCCAATTGAATGTCGACTTATTTCTTGCAGTATGGAAATTGATGATGATGATGAGGATGTTATTCAGGTAACCATCGAGGCATCAAATGAAGCCGCAATGCCAATTGGCGGGCTTGACATTTTCATTCAAACTAGTGATAACAAAAAAGTCGAATCTGCGCAAGGCATTAGTTCTCTAGGGCCTGGTTTGACGCGTAAATTTAGCTTTGAATTCCCACTAAACGCTGGCGATTGGATATTTATGCTTAGGTCACCGACTGTGAAAACCGATCTTGGACCATTTAGCCACGATTTCACCTACCAGGCAGAGAAGGGGCGTGTCTACAATAATGCAATTGGTAGTGGCATGTTTAGTGATGCGTTCACTGGTGATCTAGGCGAATTTGGCAATGTCGAAGAGCGAGGGATTATCGACTCTTCTACTATCAAGATGACCTCGTATTTCGGTGAGAACTCAGCTGGCGGAGCTACAGCAATAAGCATCGGTAATGCCCCCATAGAGGATAGTGCTGAGGCTGATGCTCCTCGTATCCCTCCATGGCAAAAATCACCTGATCCGTTATTATCAAACCCGGTGTTGACTGCCCCCGAACCAATCGAGGTTGACCCTCCGCAACCTGCGACCGACTTACTAGCATTCTCAAAACAAGTGAGTCAGCCAAAAGCCACAGCTGATCCCGAGGTTGCTATTGCTGAAACGCCTCCCGCACTACCAGCTGTTGCCGATACCCCCCCGCCATTGCCACCAGCAACCACTGAAAATCTAACACCAAATATCGAAGCCGCGGAAAGTTCAGTAAATACGCCACCGAGTCTGCCACCTACTGCACCACCAACCGCACCACCTTCCGAGCCACCGAGTAAACCTCCAACCAGTCCACCCACCGGCCCACCATCTGGGCCACCGAGTAAACCTCCAACTAGCCCACCCACTGGGCCGCCATCCGGCCCACCATCTGGGCCACCGAGTAAACCACCATCTGGTCCACCATCGCAACCCCCATCTGGGCCACCGAGTAAACCACCATCTGGTCCACCATCGCAACCCCCATCTGGACCACCAAGCAAACCACCATCCGGTCCACCATCACAACCCCCTTCCGGGCCGCCAAAGTCGAAGAAACCGACTAGACCACCGATTTAGCGTGATAACATGAGTGATGGTTTTGTAATGGAATTGTGCGGTAACCGAGCCGCATGGCAAATCGTTCCCGATGGTATCGAGTCGATAGACCTGGATATTGTGGGTCAAACAATAATTAATGCAGGTTACACCGCTGGAATTCAAAATAGGTTATGCTGGACATTCACCGGCCCTTGCGATTTGACACTATATCCAAGTGGTAAGTTGCTAGTCAAAACTGAGGACAAAACTCTTGCAGCAGAGGTAGCCAAACTTCACGTTGAATCTTGGACTACCGGTTCGTGAGGGTGAAAAATGTCGATTATAAAGCCTGAACTAATCGAAAATTTACGATCAAATGGGGTGGTTGTTTACCCAACCTCGACCCTACCGGGACTGGGTTGTTTACCCACTAAAGCCGGTCTCGATAATCTATACAAATTGAAAAATCGCCCTGCTGACCAACCGGTAAGTTTGGGTGTCGCCGACATTGAGCAGGCTGCTGAGTTAGTATCTGTGCCAAATGTCGCGGTAGAGTTATTGAGAAATTTTCCGGTTGGAAGTCTAACATTAATTTTAGACGCGGTACAAAAACTCGACGAACGACTAGGTGGCACCAGAGTGGCCGTTAGAGTGCTCGCAGATCACCGCGCAATAGAACTAGTTAGAGCAATCGGCCCGATTACGGCAACTAGTGCCAATCACAGTGGTGTTGAACCTGTACATGATACTCGATTAGCTGCAGAGATCCTTGGCCTCAAAGGTGACTCCATAGTCGATGGAGAATGCCCTGGAGGCGCTCCTAGCACCATCCTATCGATAGAGAAATCAAAGATTGACTCAACTAATTATACGGTAACTATTATGAGAGAGGGCGTAATACCTCGCATAGACGTGGAAACATGGATGAGGAATTATCGCTGAAATACTGGAAGGATGCTGGCCATGTGGCCAGAAGAACTCTAGAAGCGATGAAAGAAAAAATCGTCGTTGGTGCAACACTACATGAGACGATTGAAGCTGCTGAAAGATATATCCACCGGCACGGCGGCAAACCTGCTTTTCCCGGAACGATTGCGGTGAATGACATTGCCGCCCACTTCACCACCGATCACAATATATCTCCAGTCGAAGAGTGGGATGGTGAAATGACCTTACAAAAAGGAGATTGTGTAAAAATCGATTATGGGGTACATATCAAAGGCCATATCGGCGACAATGCATTAACCATCGAGGTAGGCAATACTAACAATCATACAGAACAGATTAAGGCCGCTAAGGAAGCAAGGGATGCAGCAATTGAAATGCTTCATCCTGGAACTCCATGGCACAAAGTCGGTGCTGCTGCGGCCCAGCCCTCACTCGATGCCGGCTTCCAACCAATTCGAAATCTGTGCGGACACCAATTGATGCCTTGGGAACTACATGCGGGTGTTTCTGTACCATCATATGCTTGTGGACCCGATAATCGAGGGTTCAAAGGTGTCGTCGAGGAGGGCGGTGTGTATGCTATCGAACCGTTTAATACCACTGGAAATAGTGGTATGATCAAAAATTTGGGTAAACCAAATTCATCCAATATTTACCGCTTGACGGGTAACACCACGTCTAGGAAAGCCCGTTCTAAAGGCCAGTTGAAGCCATTAGGTGCGCAACTAGCAAGAAATCTGGAAGAGCGATATTCCACGCTACCCTTTGCGGAGCGATGGGCTTTTCCAATGCTTGAGAAACCATTCCCGGAAGCTGATGAGGCGAGCCGCCAAAGTAAATGGAATGCTTTAGTAAAGAAACTTATCAGTATTAGGTTCTTAGAAACATATCATGTACTCGCCTGTGCAGATGGTGGAAATATCTGTCAATTTGAACACACTGTGTACGTAACTGATGGTGGGCCTGAAATTTTAACAGTTGAATAAGTTCAATAAAATCACGCCTGTGATGCAAAAATCAACGTTTTCATATTTATGAGCCGTGACGAATATAAACTGTGAGTGCTTGGCTGTTAACGAACGGGCTGTTTGAGTTCTGTTGAGTGCATCCCATCCCCTCTGCTTTACTCTCACCCGTTCACCTCTTATTCATTCAACAATTATTGTTATTTTTTGTTGCTATACAAACCGTTTGCACCACTCGCAACCCATTGTGGTTCTTACACACTTTCGCGCAGTACCTCGGTTTTATCGGTGTTTTTTGATTTCGACCGGCATTAGGATTAAATATACCGCCACCAGTGGGAGGAATACACCCGGCTACGGGTAAGGAGGACAAAAATATGAAGAACGAAACAAGAAATGATGAAGCTGTAAGCCCAGTTATTGCTACCATTCTAATGGTTGCAATCACTGTTGTACTAGCAGGTGTACTATACGTATGGGCTGCTAACCTAGCAGAAAGCAACACTGACGGTAGCCTAGAGCTATACACCTTCAGTGGCCAAGATGCACCTGGATCTGACGGCGCAGTAATTATGACTATGGACAGTGGATCCGACCTAGGTTGGGCATCCATTACCATCAAGGCAAGCGTTGATGGTGCTGCATCCAGCACCGTCCCAATGTGTGACGACACCACAAACGAGAACTGCTGGTCATCCACTGACAGTGACGACACCGCAGCATGGAACGTTGGTGAAGCAATAACTGTTGACACAGACTGTTCTGGCGTCTGCACAGTTACCGTAAACGTTCTAAACAGCTTAGAAGGCACAACTCTCGACACAATAGTAATTGACGTCGAATAGGAACTATGAGTACCTTGGATTGATAATGGAGTCTATTGTGGAATTGCCATGGGCGCCAGCGTTGAGCCATTGCTAAAAGAAGACGGTCAGCCATACAGGGCGGCTGTCTTAATACCGACAATCAACAACGCTGACGAGTTAGAAATCGTTCTCGAACGATTGTCAAAACAAACCTATCCTCATTTCGAGGTCGTTATTTCGGATTCAAAATCCAAAGACCACACCAAACAAGTCTGTGAAAAATACGGCGCAATATGGCTTGATGATTCGTCTAACAATCGTGCAGATGCGTGCAACTTTGCATTAAGACAAATGGACCACGATTTGGTATTATTTACCGATGATGACACTATTCCGCCACTCGATTGGGTTGAGAAATTGATTCGCTGGTTTGAAGACCCAAAGGTTGGCGCTGTTGGCGGACCAAACTTTGCCCCTGATGATGATTCATTTGGCGCCAAATGTGCAGATGTAGCATTCTGTACAAAATTTATGACGGCTGGAACACGGTATGGAGCTCAGCCAAAAGGAGAACTAGTGCCAATATCTCACAACCCAGGTGTCAACTGCGCTCATCGTATGGCCAACCTTAGAGAAGTTGATTTCTTTGAGGAGGGGTGCATTGGTGCAGAAGACGTTGTGCTAGATGCTAAAATCCAGCGTAAGGGCCACAAATTATTCATTGACCCATCTAATGTCATGCCCCATCGAAGACGAGTACCTTTCAAGCCCTACATGAAGCAAATGCGAAACTATGGTTATACCCGAATGGTCGCTAACAAGCGTTGGCCGGAAATCTCTCGTTGGTCGCACACTGCAATCGGTTTCTTCCCACCTTTGGCAATATTGTCAATAATTGGGGTGATTTACGGAATGCTATCTGGCGGTGCAGCAGACGATTACTGGCTAACTATTGAAGGTGAGTGGACTCTGCCAAGACTGGCATTCCACGGCTTAGGTGGTGGAATATTGGCTTACATTGGTATTTGTTGGCTAGGTGCTGCTATTGGAACCTCCCCGCACCGTAGTTTTGGCACTGTTTTACTCGCACCACTATTCGTGTTCCTAGCTCATTGGGCTTATGGCCAAGGAGTGATTAAGGCGTGGCGAGAAATCAGTAAGACCGGTGGCAAAGCTGGTATTGGACATCAGATTGATGATCGAACCCGTACTGTTTGAAGTGTGGAAAAACCAGCCTTATCACGGCATAATCAGCCGTAACTGCTTAGTTAGATGAAAGTAGCCGCAGGTCACATGAGTGGACTTTCCTTCATTGAGAGATTGTCCGCATTAGACAAACCTGATGAAACCAATGATGCGGAACAAATATGGATGATAATTCGCACATTCTTGGGAATTATCAGGGTGATGATCTTTGTCTCAATCATCGTCATTGCAGAGACGTTGGAAGAGATTTTTATTGGCAATCTTAGTCTTGCTGTTTGGTCTCTTATCGTTGGCATTCCGCTATTCGTTCTACTTTCATCCCTAATCATCCTAGGTAACAAGCGGTTTATCGATAAACCTGCAAAATCCGACAATACGACTGTATTGCGACCGATTCTCAAGCGCCTTTAATCACAAACCAGCCATATCACCAGTTTGTATTGTCCACTGGCTAGCATACACTCCTCCAGCAGCAACTAAATCGTCATGTGTGCCACGCTCAACTACTGCACCGTCGACCATGGACAGAATCTCGTCTGCATTTCTAATAGTAGATAATCGATGAGCTACTGCTATCGTCGCTCTATCGTTGCCGCTAGCGATTAGGTTCTCCTGAATTCTGCGTTCTGTTTCTGCATCAAGGGCACTTGATGCCTCGTCTAGAATCAATAGTGATGGACGTTTCAAGAGTGCCCTAGCTAGAGAAACTCTGGCTCGCTGACCACCAGATAGTTTTGCACCACGATCCCCAACCATCGTATCCAAACTGTCTTCCAGTTCTTGAATGAATTCCCAAGCTCCCGCTAGTTCCAGAGCGGTTTGTAATTCTTTATCATCAGCAGTCTGGTTGTAGATTACATTATCTTTGACTGTGCCATAAAACAAGAATGGCTCTTGGCTAACAAAGCCTATTTTATCCCTAACAGAATCAAGGGTATAATCATCAATCGATATACCATTAATCAATACTTCACCACTGTCTACAGTATAATAGCGCATAAGGAGTTTCAAAATTGTCGTTTTTCCCGCTCCGGTGTGACCCATTATTCCGAGGAAATCTCCACCCTCGGCTTTGAAGGAAATACCGCTCAATACAGGTACTGAAGTGTTGGGGTAGGTAAAATGCACATCTTTGAATTCAACCGATGTTATGTCATCACTCAATTCAATGGCGTCTTCTTTATCGAAAATCTCGGGCTCCAAATCGACAACTGCAAAGACCCTCCTAGCAGCAGCCTCACCCCGTTGCAACTGATTTATTAGTATACCAAATATGAACAGTGGCATAGTCATCCTCGTACTAATTAAGAGGAAGGTTACCAATTCTCCAGTAGTAATTTGACCATCTCCGGCTAATGCACCACCAACTGAAACCAGTAGACCAAATGCTATGCCAGCAATAACGTAAATCATTGGGACAAACCGATTACGGTCTTGGCTAGCCCCGATTGCTTGGTCGCGGTATGCCGCTGACTCACGATTCACTCGTTCAGATTCCCAATCTTGGGCATTGTATGCTTGGACTACAGATATACCAGAAATCAGATTTTCTAACACCGCAGTGATGTCACCAGTAGACTCTCTCTGCCTGCGATACTTGCGCTGGACGCGGGTAGAGAACCAATAAACCAACGGAACTATCATTACAAGTGGGCCAAATACGACTGCGGCGAGCTTCCAAGACATCGTGATGAGGATGACAAATGCAGTGAGAAATGTCACGATAATTCGTATAATGGAGGTTGAAGAGTCAGCAACTACGTCTTCTAATTGGTTAACGTCACTCGATAACACCGACATTATCTGTCCGGTTTGCCGCATATCATAGTATGATGCTTCCATAGAAATGATTGATTTTGTTGCATCCATTCGTAAGTCGTGTTGAATTTTGTAGCCCAATGTTTGCCAAGAATATTCTGACAGCCCTTGGAAAAAGGCCAAGAAAAAGAAGCCCAGAAAAATCAAGAAACCATAGCCTATTTCGATGTTGCCAGGGATCGCAATAACGAAGTCTTGTAGCAATTCTGGGCCACTCATCTTGTTAGCAGTGAAATAATCAATTGAATACCCTATGGCAACAAACGGCATCAAATCAAACATTCGAGCCAAAGCATTGGAAAAAATACCCGAAAAGACCCTTCCCGGGTACTTCTTTGCGTAAGGTAAAACCCGCCAAATCTGTCTGCCAACGATTTGTTTCTCGTCATGAGAATGAGCCATCGGGTCGATGTTCCCAGTGCCATGGTCTCCGCCAGTCATAGACACAC
>DAUW01000009.1 GCA_002505355.1 Euryarchaeota archaeon UBA229
TTTGTTAGCTTAGTGGTGACCATAACTTTTTAACAATACTCATGAGGGCAACAATTTAATGACTGTCAGAATTGGATTAGATGTTGGAGGAACGTTTACTGACATAGTGATGATCGATCCGAGGAACGGATTAAAAGCAAGTAAAAAGGTTAGATCGACTCCGACGGATCCTTCCGATGCTATCCTAAATGGCGTAAAATCGATGTTAGATGAATACGGCATTCAAAGTAACGAAGTTGTGTTTTTTGGTCACGGCACGACTGTAGTTACCAACATGATTGTTGAGCGCAAAGGGGCCAAAATTGCGCTATTAACAACAAGTGGCTTTCGTGATGTTCTCGAATTAGCCCGGCAATCTAGGCCGAGTGTCTATGATTATTCAGTCTCTCGTCCCAAACCAATCGTTGATCGCAGAAATAGATTTGAAATTCCTGAGAGAGTGTCCTCTGGTGGCGAGGTGCTTGTTAATCCGAATAAAGCTCAGCGGGACAAAATTGTATCTACTTTGCGTCAGCAAGAGTTTGAGGCGGTTGCTGTCTGTTTTATAAATTCCTATCGCAATCCATCTAATGAAAAGTGCGTTTCTGATTTTCTAAGGGCGGTTATGCCAAATGCATATATCTCGTCATCTTGTGAAGTCGCACCAGAATTCCGAGAATATGAAAGATTTTCAACAACAGCGTTGAACGCTTTTGTTGGCCCACACTCAAGTAAATATTTTATGAACCTATCCAAATTTTTGACTGATATGGATATCCCAGCGCGTACATACACTGTTACTTCAAATGCTGGACTCATTAGCGTTGATGATGCTTGTTCGATGCCGATCAGGACTTCTTTATCCGGCCCCGCCGCAGGTGTCGCGGGCATCGGCAAAATGTTGGGAGATACCCAAAATGATGGAATCATCACATTTGATGTTGGTGGTACTAGTACAGATATATCGTTGGTCGGCGCCACCGGTCCAAACAAAGTTAAGTCGCGTTTTGTTTCAGGATTGCCAGTCCTCGCTCCGATGATCGACATCGATGTAATCGGGGCTGGAGGCGGCAGTTTAGCGCAGGTTGACCCCGGCGGCGCCTTGAAAGTTGGCCCAGAAAGCGCTGGCGCTGACCCAGGGCCCGTCGCATATGGGTTAGGCGGCCAAATCCCAACCGTGACAGACGCTGCTCTTGTTTTAGGATTGCTCGACTACAACCAAAGTTTTGGTAGGTCAATCACGCTAGATATGAAAGAAGCCAATAGAGCAATTAAGGAGCAAATAGCAACTCCATTGAGACTTACAGTAGAAGAGGCCAGTGAGGGAATTTTAACGATTGCATGCTCCAACATGTCTAGGGCAATTAGATCATTTGCGGCAGCGCGCGGTCATGACCCAAAACTAATGACGCTTGTAGCATATGGCGGGGCTGGTCCGTTATTGGCAACCCGTGTCGCAAAATCTCTACGCATGTCACGTGTAATAATTCCATTTGAGCCTGGGACTTTATGTGCTCGGGCTTTGTTAGCAATTGATGTTGCACGAGATTTCTCCACTACACGGATCACTCCCTTGGATAAGAGTAATTGGCATGCAATCACTGATATTGTTGCTTCGATGCAAAATGATGGCTCCGCCTGGCTGGAAAAAGAAGGTTTCGTAGATGAGAGTCAGATTTTTGAAATAATCCTTGAGTGCCGTTATCAAGGTCAAAATTTTGAAATACCGATTCCCATAAACATCAAAGAGGGGCCGCAGAAAGCCAGATCCGAATTTGATAAAGCACACAAAAGAGAGCAGGGTTTCATACTCCCCGAACAAAACGTTTATGTTGTGACTTATCGGCTTAGGGCCATAGGTGTGATGAGTGAACATAATTCAACTGAAAACAATAGATCTCTAGCCACAAGCTCTGTTCAACAATCAAGCCAATGTCGGAGTGTTTGGTATCACGGTGAATGGTGGGAAGCAGAAATAAAGGATCGATATGCGATATCAGAATTGAGCGGTCCTGCAATACTAAATGAAGAAACTTCCACAACTTTTGTTCCGCCAGGTTGGAATGCTAGTTCATTTGATGATGGTAGCTTATTAGTAAGAGAGGTTTAGAAGTGAGCATGCACGAAGAGTTGTCAGGCTCTGAGCAAATCGAAATGTTAGTAGTGCAACAGCGTCTTCTTACAGTTGCTGACGACGTCGGTCACATTCTCATTAGAGGTGCGTTCTCATCAAATATTAAAGAACGGCGTGATTGCTCAACAGCAGTTTTTGGAGCCACTGGCAATTTGGTCGCACAGGCAGACCACATGCCAATCCATATTGGGTCACTATTATGGGGGGTGCGTGCGCTATTAAACCGGTATGGGTCAGATGGTTTTGAAGATGGTGAGGCATTTGTAATGAATGACCCCTACCTAGCTGGCGGCACACATTTGCCAGATATTTCAATTATCACGCCGGTGTTTATTGACAGAAAAAACTGTTTTTTTGTTGGGAATATAGCCCACCACGCGGATGTGGGTGGGCCAACCCCTGGTTCAGTTTCAGGAAATTCACCGACGATCTTTCACGAAGGTATTCGAATACCTCCAATCCGCATCGCTCGGAAAGGCCATGTTGACCATGATGTAATTAATCTAATCACCCAGAACACTAGAAATCCAATAGAAGGAGCGTTAGATCTGCAAAATCAAATTGGAGCAAACGAAAGAGGCTGCGTTCTTTTGAATGAAGTTGTTCAGGACCACGGTTTGCAAAATATTCAACGAGCAGAAACTTCGATAATAAAATATACAAAACGCCGAATTCAAAATGAGGTGAATAAATTACCTGATGGTGAATTTACTGCTTCTCGTTTTTTAGATGACGATGGTCGGGCTTCTGAACCTGTTACTTTAAAAGTGAAGGCAATCATTGATGGCGTTCACCTAACTTTTGATTTTACCGGCTCTGGCAATCAGGCCGGCGGGGCCGTTAATCTGAGTAATTCATCCTTGGAAGCAACTGTGGCGTATGCGGTCAAATCCCTGCTTGCTCCTGATGTTCCAGGAAATAGCGGTTTATTTGAATCCATCAATACAATTTTGCCGGAGAAAAGCATTGTTAATCCCATTTCTCCTGCTGCTGTTGCAGCTAGAGCGGTCACAAGTAATCGCTTAGCCGGAGCAATTTTTGATGCTATCGGACAGGCCCTACCAAAAGAAAAGAGAATGGGATCATCGAATGATTCGACTTCACT
>DAUW01000093.1:0-1185 GCA_002505355.1 Euryarchaeota archaeon UBA229
ATGTAAGCCAACATTCCACCACCTAAGCCGTGGAATGCCAGCCTTGGAAGGGTCCACTCACCTTCAATAGTTAGCCAGTAATCATCTGCCGCACCGCCAGATAGCATACCGTAAATCACTCCAATTACCGATAACACCACCAGAGGTGGAAAGAAACCGATTGCCGTGTGAGACCAGCGCGAGATTTCCGGCCAGCGCTTATTAGCGACCATTCGAGTGTAGCCATAGTTGCGCATTTGCTTCATGTACGGCTTGAAAGGTACGCGTCTTCGATGCGGCATCACGTTAGATGGGTCGATGAATAATTTGTGTCCTTTACGCTGAATTTTAGCATCTAGCACAACGTCCTCAGCACCAATGCACCCCTCCTCAAAGAAATCAACTTCTCTCAGGTTGGCCATGCGATGAGCACAGTTGACGCCTGGATTGTGGGATATCGGCACTAATTCACCTTTTGGTTGAGCACCATACCGTGTTCCAGCCGTCATAAATTTCGTACAGAATGCGACATCTGCACATTTGGCGCCAAATGAATCATCGTCAGGGGCAAAATTTGGTCCGCCAACACCGCCAACCTCTGGGTCTTCAAACCAGCGAATCAATTTCTCGACCCAATCGAGTGGCGGAATTGTGTCATCATCGGTAAATAATACTAGATCATGGTCCATTTGTCTTAAGGCAAAGTTGCATGCATCTGCACGATTATTAGAGGAATCATCGAGCCACTTTGCGCCGTATTTTTCACAAACTTGTTTAGTGTGGTCTGTGGATTTTGAATCTGAAATAACGACGTCAAAATGCGGATAGGTTTGCTTTGACAACCGCTCCAGAACAATTTCCAACTCGTCTGCGTTGTTGATTGTCGGGATCAAGACGGCTGCCTTGTATGGCTGGCCGTCTTCTTTTAGCAATGGGTCAATGCTGGCGTCCATGGCAATTCCACAAGAGACTCCATTATCAATCCAAGGTACTCATAGTTCCTATTCGGCGTCAATAACTATTGTGTCAAGGGTTGTTCCCTCTCTACTGTTTAGAACGTTGACGGTAACGGTGCAAACGCCTGTGCAGTCGGTGTCAACAGTAATTGCTTCACCAACGTTCCAGGATGCTGTGTCGTCACTGTCAGTGGATGACCAGCAGTTCTCTGTTGTGTCTGTGTCGCACATTGGGACGGTGCTGGATGCA
>DAUW01000093.1:1502-6002 GCA_002505355.1 Euryarchaeota archaeon UBA229
GGATGCAGCACCATCAACGCTTGCTTTGATAGTAATGGATGCCCAACCTAAGTCAGCTCCAGCATCCATGGTCATGATTACTGCGCCGTCAGATCCAGGTGCATCTTGACCACTAAATGTAAAAGACTGTACTCGTTCGGCAAGAACTTCACCACCTGCAATATCCAGCAATATTGCATTCCCTAACCCATGTTCATCTACAGCGATAAATGCAACACTGGCATAATTTATCTCCTCGTCGAACACCATTACTTGCGAGAAGTGATTAATCGGAACATAGACTTCTGTAAATCCTGAGTTTCCAATTGCCGGATAATCTATTGAACCATCTAGGTTAATATCCCAGCCACTGGTTATCACATCACCATCAATATCAACTACTGAGTGATACAAATTATACCAATATCCATTGATTATCTCCTCACCAGTATTCATATCGTAAGTTATACTTGTGTTGGTTCGTGTTATTGTATGACTGTTTACCAAATCACTAGAATCGCCAATGAATGGAGGATTGTTTACCTCAGATTGTGTGGTGTTGGTATTTCCTGCCGTTTGTCCTTCAGCATCCCCGCTAACAGAATCATTCGCTAATCCAAAACAGCCGGTCAAAACCAGCAAAAAAGCCAGTATCATTATGTTTAAATTCCTAATAGTTTGCATGATTTTACCAGTTCAAAATATTATATCAAAATAACGCAATCAATGAGTCATTATCTTGCGAAATTAAACTCACAAAGATGTTTCGGTATGGTAAGTTCATAAGCCGTCGAAAGTGCATGGATATCTAGAGAGGGGTGCTATCTCATGTTGAACGTCACAGCCCGACTAGACCTGATGAGCAAGATTTTGGATACGTTGAAAGCCGTTGTTGAAGATGCTAAGTTTGATTTCAAAGAAAACAGTCTTCACATAAGGGTAGTAGACCATTCCCATGTTGCAATGATTCAGATGGACATAGACTCAGCAGCGTTTGATACTTGGGAGTTAGATGAAACTTCAATCGCCTTTGAGATTGATATGGTTAGAGACTTAGTTAGTCTGGGAACGCCCGAGGAAATGTTGAATCTAAAAGCAGACGAAGGAACAGGTGTGTTGCAAGCTAAACTTGGCAATGTGGAGGGCGAACTGCGAACCATTGATCCTTCAACAATTACCGTGCCAGCCTTGCCACCACTTGATCCAAAATGTAAGGTCCACCTAAGCGGTAGTGATTTCATAAGAATCCTCAAAGCAGCCGCTCTAGGTGGCGATATGATGACTCTAGCCATCAACAAAGACCACTTCACTGTGAGCGCTAACAGCACCAACAGCAACATTCAGGTAAATTTCCATAAGGATGATTTGCAACTGTTTGAATTTGATAATCCAGCGCACAGCCAATATTCACTCGGATACTTACAACCGCTCAACAAAGTCATTGGTCGTGTAGAAACACTGGAGATTGGCTTCGGGGAAAACTACCCATTAGCGATTAATTTTGCCTTCCATGATGGTGCTGTCGAAGTCAAGTACTTCCTCGCACCAAGAGTCGAAGGCGATATCTGATTAGTATTCTCGCCAGCCGTGACCGCAATCTTTGCAAGTGAGCATTCTTGTCTCAGGTTCGTCAGATGAACGCGTCTGTTCAAGATAAGCAAAAACCTCGACAGAGTCACATTTTGGGCACATGTAGGTATCTTTGGTGAGAATCCCCTGCATCTTATCAGAATCCTTGATAACTTCATATTCTCGCTTCTTTGATTTAGTTTCAGATTTAATTTTGAACAAATCAACGTCTTCACCATCGTCGCCTTTGATGACGAGTTTTGCCGGACCGACATAACCACATTTGTAGTTGGGACAAGTGATGTTACCACTTGGGTCAGGGAATGAGAGAGTTCCACATTTTGGGCAAAACATACGACACCCTATTGTATCGGCTACATTAATGTATGCAAAAATCCCCATTCGCATTGTCAATTTACTTACATCCGGTAAATCAACGATTGACTAATTATTCCTCTATCCGTGGCAAGCGTGAAAACCTCAATCGTTTTGCCTTGTGACATGTGGCTATGGTACGATTGGCAAGCAGCAGCAGTTGCCGACGAGGACGGGATAATCCATGACCAGGCAGTTTGGGACGGATTTTTTGATCAGAGAGCGCTTATCGAACGGCTCCAGTGCATTGCCAACGGTGGTTTGACCCAAGAAGCGAGGCTATTACAAGAACGCTTTCCTGAGGCCAAAGCGGCAATTCATGGGACGGTAGAACTTCCAGATGCAGACTGGCCGCTACCATCAGACGGTGCATTGAATGCTGCGGATAAAGCCGCAACTGAGATGGCCCGCCAAGGTGTTGCTCAGGCAGCCGGTGATCCAGATCGTCGACTTGAACATCTGTTGCGGGCAAGTGATGAATTGAGAGCCACATTCCTAACAATGGAGGCCAGGTTGGTCGAGTGGGTTGGTTTGTTCTTGCCTGAATTAAGATTTGGTAAAGATCGCTCAGCCTTACCCAAGGCCGTTGGTGAAGCAGATTCATTATCATCACTTGCTAGTCGACTTGAAGTCGCAATGCCTGATGTGGGACCTTCAAAATCTGAGTGGAAATCACTGCGCGAGTGGGGTGAATCGACTGCGATTTTTAGAGGCAAACTTGACCGCTTAGAAAATGCAATAAGAGAATTGTCAGAATCGCACCTACCCTCGTTATCTATTATGTTGGGCCCACTACTTGCTGCAAGGTTATGTGTTGAAGCACACGGCAGGATGAGGCTTGCTAGACTACCAGCTGGAACCGTTCAAGTTCTTGGTGCAGAGAAAGCGTTCTTCAACCATCTAAAGACTGGTGCTGCGCCACCCAAACACGGTCATATTTTCATGCATCCTTGGATCTCTCGCTCACCTCGCTGGGTCAGAGGAAAAATCGCTCGAACAATAGCCGCTAAGGCGAGTATTGCTGCGAAAGTTGATGCCTTTGAAGGAGAGCCTTGGACTAAAGAAATGGTTGAAGAAATCGATAAAAAAATCGAGGACATCAAGGCTGCTAACCCAAAGCCAAAACGCCGCTCAAGGTAGGTGGTTGTTTGGGGAAAAACCGCCAACATCGCTTCGAAATGCTCTCCTGGGCGGTCAGATTGGAAAATCGCTCGTTGTGGTCAGAAAATGCCGATCAAGGGAACACGGTTTATGGTGAATCACTACGCAAATTCTCTGGTATTGAATATCGACGCTGGGATCCAAGTCGCTCTAAACTGGGCGCTGCGATAATGCGGACAAGAAGAGACAGATCCTATCTTCTACCAGATCCAGGCTCTACAGTATTGTATCTCGGTGCTGGCCACGGCACCTCAATAAGTCACCTTCATGACCATATTTGCGGTGCTAGAAATGACCTCGGTGGAAGAATAGTTGCCGTAGACCTAGCGCCTAGGTGTTTGCGGGACTTGACCCATTTGGCTAGTTTGAGGCCTGGTTTAGTGCCTGTTTTAGGTGATGCACGCAAGCATAACGCTTGGGGTGTGTTACTGCCTCGGAAAGTCAAATGGTTGTTCCAAGACGTGGCACAATCTGGACAAGTTGAGATTTTTATCAATGCTTGTCGGCGTTTTTTGCAGATTAATGGCATAGGCTTATTGTCGCTGAAAGCAGCTAGTGAGCGTTGGACTGGAGAAGGCGAGGATGTGTTATTCGAAAAAGTAGCAGAGCAGTTATCTGAAACCGGCTTTATTGTCGAAGAAAGTATCAAACTAACTGGCTATGAAGATAACCATGTGCTTTTTGTGGCTCGTCGTGTTGAGTAGTTCATGCCCGAACTGCCAGAGGTCGAAACAGTCAAAACCGGCCTCGCACAAGCGTGGATAGGCAAGACGATTGACAAGGTTATCCTGCGTCGGGATAATCTTCGTTATCCATTTCCTGTAGACTTTGCCAATCGATTAGCGGGCCAGAAAATAATCGATATCAGGCGCCGAGCAAAATATATGCTCATTGACACCGATGGTGATTTAGTGTTCTTGTCTCACTTAGGAATGTCTGGCAAGTACACTATATTTAGCAAAGAGCAAGTAAGCGAGTATGATTTGTCAGGGGATGATAATCAGTCAGTATTTGGTGCTAGAACAGGATTTGAAGGTCGTCATGACCACATGGAAATCCGCTTTACTGATGGTTCAGTTTCGGTTTATACCGATCCTCGCAGATTTGGAATTGTTAAGTTATTTCATCGGGCTGAGGAAACAATCGAACCACTGTTGGAAGTATTGGGTCCTGAGCCATTTGATGACTGGAATGCAAAACTAGCCGCAAAAAAGTGCCGTGGCAAGCGGTCGCCAATAAAGACAACTTTACTCGACCAGCGATTTGTGGTTGGTGTCGGCAATATTTACGCATGTGAGGCACTACATAAAGCTGGAATTGCTCCAACTAAGCTAGCCTCCAAACTTGTAACCAAGGCGGGAAAACCAACTAAGGCACTCGAGAGTCTCGTTGACGAGGTCAAGATAGTCCTTAACC
>DAUW01000118.1:0-8572 GCA_002505355.1 Euryarchaeota archaeon UBA229
TGGGATAGGCGGGGAGCTAGGCGTACCCTTCACCACAAATCGTCTTCATGGTGGGCTGAACGCCTTGGAGCGGCGAGAGCGGCTTTATGGTTCCTACACGCGGACGTTGATGTCTCGCCCCCACATGACCCGGGTGTCATGAACTGTCTCCGGAAGGATACAGGAAGTGAATAACTGGGGAATCAGGTCAGGCCGGGAACGGAGCAGCCCTACTCGGGGCCATGGGTGCTGTGGGGTAGCGGGATGGAGAAAGTGTGTGGACTTGGCCATATTGCACGAGCGTCCACCCTTGGAACTCCCACTAAATATCAAAGATAACTGTTCCAACCCAAGCTGGACCAACTAATTCAGGAATCGATACATCGGTGGAGGTAAATACTTCGTTGGCCTTTAGTTTGGCTATCGATAATTCATGTGAGGTCACCGCCTTAATCTCGACGTCCCTAGTTACTAAATCTGCGTCAACCCAAGATACCTGGGCACGGCAATGGGTTGCGTCCTGTTCATGTTTTATCATAAATTGAGCGTCGACTAGAAATTTACTTTCCACCTCTAGTTTGTACAATACTTCTTCCAACCAAATAATAATCAACAATTCATAGTCGTGACTGGCATTGCTAATATTCGTGTTCCATTGTGCAGTCCGTCGCTGAATTGAATCCAGTTTTTTTGCTTGATCTGTTGATACCAATAAATGCATCATGCCTAATGTAAGTTCCCTAAACAGGTTTTCAACCGTGTTAGAGAATCCACAAATACCTATGTCGGCCTTGGTTTCAAGGGTCCAAAAACTCATGTTGTGATCATCTCTTTGAGACTTGCAGATTCCAAGCAATTTCACCTACTCGGTTAATCAGCATACTTTTGCTGAGGGAGAATGAGTCTGTTGCTTCAGCGCCAAGAATGCATTCGCATGCAGCATTGGTGAGTAGCGCTGTATCTGAAACACTGAAACCATTCGATATTGACACTGCTATTGCCACCACGGCAGCATCTATCAATCCAATAACTTGACGAAGCTGCGGCAGGGTGCATTGGGCATGGACAGTATTCTCATTTTTTGAGTAAATTGTTACTCCGTTGCCGCCAGCTAAGACCACAAGATGCTGCCATCCATATGAATCGATTAGCGATTTGGCAGCAGTAGAATCATCCACTTCGCCAATTCTACGCTTCATAAGCTCAAAACCTCTTGATTGGAAGATTATCCAATCAACATCATGGGTGCGATGAAGTCCAGTTAGTTTCGGGTCTGCTATGATCGGAATGCCTTGTTCTTTAGCGTGTTTTGTTATCCTGTCAGCCCCTGAGTCATAAATCACCCCCTGACCGTAGTCAGATAAAATAACACAGGCTGCGTCTGAAAGATTTTTAATTGCGCGGTCATAAATTGCTTCCAGCGCATTCTCGGGAATAGGTTCGTCCTCCTCAACATCCCACCGCAATAATAGCTGTTCACCCTGAACCAAACTTTCCCGACTTGCCAACATTCTGGTCTTCACCGTGGTAATACGTCCCTCAATAATTGCGATACCCGAGGTTTCAACATTCTCATCCTCGAGGTATTGGATTACTTTTTCACCTGATTTATCATCGCCGACTGCGCCAAATATCTTGCCACTGTAACCCATAGACTGCAATCCACGAGCAACGTGGGCAGCAGCTCCGACATCTTCCTCTCTGTGGGTCTCACGTAGTACCGGTACTGGCGCCCGGGAATTCAGATTATTTGCATAGCCATGGATATAGCAATCCAGCATTATATCACCGATTAATACAATATTACCGGTCTTATCATTGTTTAATGTTTCAACGATAGAGTTCAATTTATCATGCTGTTCCAATTCAGTATCCGTCATTCCCATGTGTATCCCCCATTTATCCGCACTAAATTATATCATTTTATGCTGTCGCGAATTTTGGCTACAAAGTTAGCGTGTTGTTGATCGGTTATTGACAGTGATTTTCTTAATGTAGCAAGCATTGCTTGTTCATCGCTGCTTATGATTCCATCAACTAGAGCTGTTTCTAAGGAATCAAGGTATGTTTGAACACTTTCAGGATATACAGGCGTTTGAATCGCTAGATTCAGCAATTTAGCATGGGTTTCTTCGCTTATGCCATATGCACCCCTAAAAGTTTCAAGTAATGCCATCTCATCATCAACTAATTCATTGTCATCTAAGGCTTGTGTGAGCATTTCTAAGTAGATGTCCTCTGGTGGGGATATGACAATTGATTCTCTTGCTTCCTCTGACAGGCGCTTTATTCTGTTTGGGTGCATGCCTAAAAATTCCACTACCTCAGCAATAAGTTGGTGTTCATCGTGTGTGATTATTCCGTCTTCCCATGCTCTTGCAAACATGCGTTTTACCAATTCCTCGCTAGATTGTGCATCTAAAGAAGCCCTGCCAGAAGCCTGTGCTATCGACGAAATTATTGGTTGTTCGTGATACCGTAGTTCATCGTCAATGTGTGATAGAACTTCTAGTATCCTACGTGTACCTCTTGGTATTTCTCTAATTGATACCGATTCCTCTTGGTATACAACTTCGACAGACAGGATTTGTTCGACCAGTAAAGTAGCTCTTGCGCGACCAGTGGAAGTTAATGAGTAGACTTTCCTTCTTTGCTTAGCCCCGGGAATATGTCGATTATGTATGACAATTTCGTTAGCCTTTTCCAATCGCTTGAGCGTGCGCGGGACATGCTTTCTCTGGACATGAACTGCGGCAGAGATTCCAGCCTGGGTCAATGCAGCAGGTGCCTCCCATTGGTTGCTCGGTAAAATGTTATCATGAAGGTGAATCAGCATCCGATGCTCAGTGGTCAGTTTACCAAGATAACCCTCAACCATCAACTCACCGATATTAGGTTGTTGGAACTAGCAAATAGATTCAGCGGTGACCCGTTTGTATAATATGTCAGTCATTTACCGAACAAACATGGGCCGACAATCAAGGAAGTATAATCCCAGAAGTCGAACTAAACGTCCCATAGGCTTGCTAGACGATGCCAATCAATCCCCGAGTAAACCCCACCCAATCCCATCTAAGTTAGGTGATAGGTGGTTTCTCCCCAATCCACTAGCTGCAAGATTGAATCAAAAAAGCGGACTTGGGGTGATAGTTGAGGAAGGAATATCGATGGAGGCAATAGAAGTACTATTCTGTCACTGGAACCGACATATTCCGGTCGCCGGTGACTGGGTCTCTGCAATGTTATCAACAGATGACAATTTTATCGCTAAAGCAGTAGTATTTGATGTTGCTAGGTCAGGCGGAGAAATAGTAATTCCAGTCGGTAACCTACCACCTGATAGATATCCAAATAATACATTTGCAATCAAATGGTCACGTAATAAATCACACTTCAAGAATGAGCCGTTATCTCAAATACGATGGTTTTGGGCGTCAGAGAATGTTGACTGGGATGAGTTGATCGATTGGGTAGATCAAGTATTGAGTGACGGAAGTATCCCTGAAGTGTTTGTCATCGATGACGAAATGGATATTACAATGTACAGGCTTGATTATGATCACTTGTTTGGTAATCAACCACAATGGGAAAATCTTTCTACAAAGCAGGTTGAATCAGTCAGAACCTTGATGGCCAGTAAAATCAACACTCCATCTGGTTGTTTTATAGACAACACTGTCAACTGGCCATTATCATCAATTGGAGTTGAACACTTATCGGGTATTAATCTCCGTGGAGAGGAGGTTGAGTGGTTACATGACAAACTAGATAGCAAGATCACCAACAAATCACTTTTTGCGCACCTCACAGATGCTGGATGTGTTCTAAGACCTGGTTTCAAGTACGGCTGCAAATGGCGTGTTTACGATGATGAGGTTAGTAAATCGCACGCACCTTGGTTGCTGCAGCCAATTTCGGAGGCGCCAAAATCATGGGAGCAAATCTGTCTAGCAGTGAGGCTTGCAGAGGGTGTCCACAAAAGATGGGTCTGCGGTATGATGCACCAAGATACGTGGCGCTTCTTAAACATCAAGCGTTGGTTACCTGGACGGATTTAATCATCAAGCATCCTTCCCCATGCGTCTAGATGAGTGTGCTCTATTGTGGTGTCAAGATCTCTTGTCATTTCAGGACTATTATCGCTAGTGTTGGTTTCACTCTCTTTCATTGTCAAATACACCCACAAAGCACCAAATAGCAACGCTAGACCTATTAATTGCCCGGGATTGATATAATCTCTAATTGAGTTGCTTGGCCCGCTTTCAGCGGTCAAAGTTACCGTAATTGTCCATTGGTTTCCGTTACTATCCATTAGTTCAACCGCACCATTGACAATCATATTATTTGTTAACAATCCTTTCGGGTCTATGTCCAACACCAAAAAATCAGCATCTCCTGTGATAGTTAGAGTTTGTTGACTATCCGCAATCCTCGACAGCGGTCCATCTATTTTGTAACTAAACACGTGGCTTCCTGTGCCAACAGAATTAATCGGTATAGTAACTGTTGACAGTGATACAACAGGTACATTGGAGTTGTACTGGCTATTTTGTGGTATAATCGATAGAGAAAGCAATTCAATGTCGAGGTTTCTCGCCTCCCCTGAACAAACCAAATCACCAAATAATCTGGTCTTAGTATTATGTTGTGCCGCAGAATTAAATGATATCTCCAGCACAGTTGGCTGGTTGGCTATAATTACCGTTGGTGTAATAGCGACAAGCCTTCCATCAGTAGAGGCTAAATTATTGTCGATTGAGCATCCAACAGTTGATTCAGCAATTATCGATATAGGCTCATTCAAGAGATTAGTTATGGCGTGATCAGGTAGATCAACCGTGAAATCACTTACGCACGAATCAGATTTGAACACAATTTCAACGTCATTGTCGATAGTTACTTCAGCATACCAGTCGACAAGTACCCCATCGTGGTTTCGAATTTCTATACCTTGACTGCCGAATGAAGAGCCATTGGCAAATAGATCACTCGCTTGACCTTGGTTCGAACCCGATAACAGATTATTGTTGCCATCGGCCTCGATAATCTTTAGATATGGTCGTTTATTGTTGATATTTAGCTCATTGTCTTCGAAGCCGTCGATCGTTGTATCTTGGTAAGAAACCAAAACTCCATTACCGGGTAATTCAGCGTCAAAGGCATTGCCTCCGCGGTATTCTATCCAGACGTACTCACCCTGGTCGATTTCAATTTTATAGTCCGGTAAAAAATCCTCGGAAGGTTGGTAATTTATCGTCTGGGCCTGACAGTAACCATCATAATTTACCCAATCGAAGTCCAATATTTGATAGGAATTCAAACCAATCGTCTCAAGCGTGGATGACATTGGTAGTGCGGGAGTTTTACCATCGTCATTCCAGTTGCCGCTGGCCATTATGTCCCAATCCCCGACACCTTTCCAAATTGAGGTCTGCTGCCCATCGGACGGATACAAATCGTAGGCACCCATTTGATGCATCATTTCATGCATTGCTGTCCCAAAGCCTTCGATACCAGACCCTAAACTTGCCATAGCATAATGTTCAGCAACATAGCCATTGGGTAAATCAATCGGTTCTTGGAAGGTGGTAAAATGCGACCATATTCTGTTTGAATTACCGCCGCTTTCCTGTCCAACAGAGGTATGCAATACAAGTAACCGGTCTACTTTTTTATTGTCATCAAGGTCATATCGACTCCAATCAACATCATTTCTACTCGCGGTAATCACTTCTTCGGCGAGAATCATCGGTAGATGAGAGCCGTCAGGAGAAGAATCTCTTTCAACTCCATAATCTGTCCCGTAGAATGCAAGCTCCTTTGAGGCAATAACAGTTTGGTCATGCACTTCTACCTCGACTGAGACTGTGCCACTGGACAATTCGAAGAAGTAGTCATATGCTTCAGGAGTTAGTATTGCAGTAGCCTCGCTAATAATTTCGGTTTGATCAATAGTAGTACCACGAAAATCTACGGTTAGGACAAGCCAGCGCTCCTCCTCCTGCACCGATAGTATCTCTACTTCATCTGAGTCAGTAACGATGGTGTTATTTTTTAGCCAGTCTTCAATTAGTGAGTCGTTGGAAAACGAAAATACTGAACCTAGGAGCAACAATATAATTAGAGGAATCCCCAATAACTTCCCCTTCATGACGGATTGTAGAGACCTTTCATCTATCAATTCTTGGTTATCTTGTTGGTTTCTGATTTTGGTTCAGCGTAATTTCAATATCCTGGCGGGCCAGATCTTGGTTTTTCCATGGCAGTGTAGTATCGCAGCAGTGCACGATAACCTTACTAGGACCGTGATTAATTATCAGTTTTAGTAAATCATCCTGAGTTGTCTCATTGCTGCATACGTTTTCCATAACGGTAAAATCATTTGATACATTTTGATTAGTACTCGTGCAGCCGCACAGTAAATCAAGGACGGAAACAATCTCTCCTTCGGCATTAAACGTCTCCCTTAACGTTACTTGGAACTTAGGAGTTTTGGTCGTCCACGGCCTAGCAATTAATTCAACAAATGCTAAGCTGAAGATGGTGATGGTTAGTCCATGACTTGTTCTATCATAGTGCGAAAGTATCGATATTAGAGCCATAAATCCATACACTCGAAGGCGCCACCAATTGGCATTGGTTGAATCCAGGTTACCGGTCAGGCCACCAGTTATCATCACTATACATGATAGTAATACCAACGTCTGTACCCACAACAACAACATGGCGAAATTAATCATGCTCACAGCATCATACTTTGTTACAAAACCATAACTATCATGAATTTCATGACCAAAACCGTATGCTAAGGGCAACAGTTTAACGACTGATACGTAAGTGATTATGACAAACAATACTGGTGCAGTTATCAAAATTAGCATGAGCATTTTTCTCTCACTTGTGGTTAGTGCCGGCCGGGAGAAAAGCCATATTTGACGGTTGACAAGTGGCAAAACTGTGATTAGTCCTAAAAAACCAGACACTAACCAACGAATTTCTGACCATTTTTCTGGCTGATATAGATTCAAACAGTCACTATCACACGGGTCTAATAATCCAACAAAGTAAGATAATACTTCATCAACGTTAAGTAACCACGGAATAGATGCGATAATCCAAATGAAAATCAGTATTCCAAACCTAGCAAACAATTCATTTGTGTGCGTGGTAATTTTGGTACTTGCGTCGGTACCAAGGTGAATGTTCAAACAATCACCTTCACACAAGGTCAAGGTATTCTTTTGGCGCTCTAGCTTGCACTACTGTTCGATAAACACCAAAAATTGCCCAAAGCATCAGCATGCCCGTCAGCAACACAATACCCCATGACTGCGATGAGTCAATCGACCAAGCGAACACCAGAATTGCGATGACCGATAGAATGCCACGCCTAACTCCTTGTGGTACTGCTAGACTCATGTCTAGGTGTGGTGGTCCACCGCCGAAGCGTCGCTCATAAAATTCACCTTGGACGACAGCACCAATGATGATTATTGATAGAGTCGTCCAGTAAAACAAATTACCGTTGTTGAAGAAATCGTCTGCGATACCTTCTTGCCGAGCCGCTTCGAGTGCTGCTGGGTCCTCATCAGCAACAAATAGTGAGTCATAGTCACCCACGCTAATGGTTCGCAACTGGAGGTTTTCTTCATCATCTTGATAGGTAGAGTCTGGAGCACTGATTGAGAAGGATAGTATATTCCACAAATCTCCACCATCAAATTGACCATTGCCATTTACCGCATTGCCCACTAACTGAAAGGAGACGCTGCCAACATCTGAATCTGGAGCTGTCCAAGTTATGACCCAATTATTTCCTGGCGCAGATTGAGAAAGTGCTCCTGGTTCGTCAGGTACGGTCTGCGATCCCTCACCGGGTGTCAGGGTTCCAGAATTGTAATCCCATAGCAGATAGCCGCCTTCACCGTTAGATGCGTGTTGTAAAGTTATAGTGAAATCGTAACTTTCTCCAATTGAATATGACCGTGGGACACCGGCAATAGAAACGACTACTTCAGTGGATGGTGCTCCATCTCCGTGACATGTGCAGCCTGTATCAATTACCAGATCCGAGCCATTTTTCCATGGGGGACCATTAGGGTTTGCGATAACTGGTGCTACCAGTAATAATGCTAGAATTGCAATTATTAAGCGTGGCTTCATGTTCACGTTAGTCTCACCTAATTTTTTCAGACATTGCACACCTTTGAACATTACCTAATTATGGCAGAAAATGTGTTCATCAGGACTCCTTTATTGCGTTGTTTAACTCAGTCATCATTTTCTTGCCATCACCAAACATCATCATGGTTTTGTCTAAGTAAAACAAGTCATTGTCAACACCTGCATAACCAACTGATAGAGAACGTTTGATAATAACGACTGTTCTCGCCGCATCAGCATCGATTATAGGCATACCAGCTAACGGACCTTCGCCACTACGTGCCGCCGGATTAGTGGTATCATTTGCACCAATGACCAAAGCAACATCACAATCTGGGAATTCTGGGTTAATCTCATCCATCTCTATTAGTTGTTCATATGGAACATTTGCTTCTGCCAGTAACACGTTCATGTGTCCAGGCATTCTACC
>DAUW01000118.1:8871-9013 GCA_002505355.1 Euryarchaeota archaeon UBA229
GTTCATGTGTCCAGGCATTCTACCGGCCACCGGGTGTATCGCATATGCGACCTCTGTGTCGTATTTCTCAGCAATCAAATCGGCGAATTCTTTTACTTGGTGTTGACATTGAGATACCGCCATACCATAGCCTGGAACGATA
>DAUW01000013.1:0-139 GCA_002505355.1 Euryarchaeota archaeon UBA229
TCGAAGATTGGTGATAATTGCCAAATTGTGCAATCGATAATTGGTGAGAATGTTGAGATAGGTGATTATTGTGTTATCAATAATTGCGTTATTGGTGATGGAATTAAATTACCAGCTCACGGAAAGTTCACAGATAGGC
>DAUW01000013.1:498-36416 GCA_002505355.1 Euryarchaeota archaeon UBA229
ACACAGAATAAATAGGTCGTGTTTTTGGATGGTTTGTTGTCATGTCCGATGAAGTCGTAACACCGTTTCGTTCCTATAGCCGTACTTGGGAGGAGATTGAGGCTATGCTCGATAATGCTGAGGACAGATTGATTCAGTGGAAAAACTGGTATGAACAATGTCGAAAGAAGGGCGACCTAGACGGAATGAAAGAAGCTGCTAGAAATCATAAAGCCCTTCAAGGCGTTGTCAAGACATTAAAATGGACTCTTGGCGAAGAAGGTGTTGGGACTCCTCTGGAGTGATGTTTACCAACCGCGCTGATCGAGGCGTACTTCGAGAGTTTCTAATTCGTCGCCTCTCATTGGGTCACCTAACGTCATAGCCATGGCTTCTGCAACTTTGGCCCCATCATCGTAATGTGCTGTTGCAAGAACAATTGCGTCAGCCATGGTTTTAGGGTCGTCAGACTTGAAGATGCCAGAACCGACAAACACGCCATCCATGCCCATCCTCATCATTAGAGATGCATCGGCGGGTGTTGCAATTCCTCCAGCAGAAAAAGTGACAACAGGTAGTCTTTGTATCTCTTTTATCTCGCCCAGTATTTGTACTACTTCGCTGTGCATGTGGTCATCGATAGGACCAAACGGCGTTACGTTATGGGTACCTGGTAGTTTAGATTGGTCGGCAAGCACGCTATATCGAGATATTATTGAATCGGCAGCGAGTGATAATTTTTCATCATCTAGATTTTTTAGCTGCTTGATTTCCTGATCGATTATACGAGCGTGAGTAACGGCGGCAACAACATTTCCAGTTCCTGCCTCTCCCTTGGTTCGAATCATGGCTGCTCCTTCGTAAATTCTTCTAACAGCCTCAGATAATTCAGTGGCACCGCAAACGAACGGAATCTCGAAGTCTTTCTTGTTGATATGGAAGTAAGGATCAGCGGGAGTAAGCACCTCGGACTCATCAATCATGTCAACACCCATTGATTCTAGAACTCTAGATTCTCCTTCATGGCCAATTCTAGATTTTGCCATTACCGGAATGGAGGTGCAGTCGAGAATTCCTTGAATCATGTCGGGGTGGCTCATTCTTGCTACTCCGCCTTGCTTTCTGATGTCCGCTGGAACCCTCTCCAACGCCATTACTGCGACTGCGCCAGCGTCTTCGGCTACCGCAGCCTGTTCTGGATTGACGACGTCCATAATGACGCCACCTTGTTGCATTCTAGCGAAACCTCGCTTCAATAATTCGCTACCGCTGCGGAACTGGGTAAAGTCTAGATCAGTCATAATAACAACTCCTGAGTTCAATCAGCAAGAACCGGGGAATCTCCCTCAGCGATTTCGGCATCAACAGACTCATCTGCGTTGCGGTCAATCCATTCTTCTTCTTCATCTGGAACATCTGTGTCGGCGAATATGGCGTCGACTGGACACTCTGGGATGCATGCTCCACAATCGATACACTCGTCCGGGTCTATCACTAGGTAAGTGTCTGCTTCCCTAAATGCATCTACGGGGCAAACTGCAACGCATTCTTGGTATTTGTGGTCAACGCATCCGGATGTTACAACGTGTGGCATGTTTTGTCCTCAGCAAATGCTGTAACTTGAGATACTTAACCTCTTGTGAATTTCCACGAATGATAGTAATCCAAACGTTGTTATGATGAGTTGACAAAATTGGTGATATTTTCTATTATCTCTTGCCCTGGAAAGACTTTAACTTTGATATTGCATTTGACACTCTTTTGGCCCGCATCAGTAAAAACAATCTTCTTGCCAACCAAAGAATCTAAACACAGCCGGAGATGTATTGTGTTGCTGCTGTCAATTCGATCTCTTATTTTGTCCAAAAGTTGAACGAAGTTGGCTTGTTTCAACTTTGCGATAAACGCTTTTTTTTGTTTTGATTTACTTATTTTAGCAGTAATTAGGCTGATTTGGGGGCCGTGGTATGAGCTTGTTCGATCTGTCATCAGCAAATCTTCATCACCACACAGCCAAGCCATAGAGTCGATGATTGTTGATAGATCGTCCACGGCGCTGGCATTTACACGGCAGTTGATGTGATGTATCGCCATGTTTTACGGATAGTCTCACTATTCATGAGGTTTGTTAATGCACAGGTTGATGGATGCTGATTACAATAGTCTCTTTCAAATAGGGGAGGTTGGTCGGTCACCTGCAAGTGGGGTAGCCCCCGCAAGACTAACCGAGTTGATACCGATGGCAAAGAAAGTAAGTGCAAAGGCACGTGCGGCAGCACGAAAACAGCGTGACAAGTGGAAATTAAAGCGATGGTACACAATCCGTGCACCAAGACATCCATGGGATTTCAAAAATATCGGCGAAACAATCGGTGAGTCAGACGAACACATTATGGGCAGAGTCTATGAGATGACCCTGCAAGAATTTAATGGTGATTTTACCAAGATGCACGTAATTTTACGGTTTCGAGTCGACGAATGTGTTGGCCAAGATGCTCTAACAACTTTCATTGGACATCATCATCAAACCGACCACACAAGGAGACAAATCAGGAGATATCGCGGAAAGATTGACGACGTCATAGACGTGGTTACCACAGATGGTTACCTAGTAAGAATTAAACCCCTGATTATTACTCAAAAGCGCGTACAAACCTCTGTAAAGCAAGTAATGCGCTCAAAAACCAAAGATCTACTGCTCGGTTATGCGGCCAAAAATACGTATGCTAAGATGCAAGAAGCAATCTTGGGCGGTGAACTAGAAGAAGATATTAGAAAGGCGGTAAAACCTGTCTATCCTGTCAAATCTGTTTCAATTAGGAAAAGTCAGTTGCTACAATCTGGTGTCGTTACAGAGAAAGGGCCAACTCTTGACGAGATTCATGCAGAAGAAGCGCGAGTCGCTGCAGAACTCAAAGCCAAGAAGGCAGCTGCTCTTGCAGCCGCAATGGAGGAGGACGATTCTCCTTCAATTTTAGATGCAGCTGAAGCCATGGATTCAGAATCTGAAAATGTTGAGGATAATGAAGAAGACTCAGCAAATGAAGAATCCGCAGAGGTCTCAACCGCCGAGGAAGCACAATCCGAAGATGATAAATCAACTGAAGCCGACTATGCTAGTATGACGGTTGCAGAGCTCAAGGAGCTTCTCAAGGCGGCTGGCAAACCTGTTTCCGGAAAGAAAGCTGACTTAGTAGCACGACTGCAGGAATAATCGAGCACAGGTGGTTCACTAAATGGACCGAGTCGGTGTAATTGGTGGCACGGGTCTGGTTTCAATAAACCTTGAATCAGAGCATCAGGCTGCTCTTGCTCAACGTGGACTAAGGATAACACGAACAGATGTGATTGTAGCTGAAACAGAATATGGCCCAGTGCCGCTGAAATGTATTACTCTAGACCACAACGGTAGCGCAAGGGAACTAATATTCTTGCAACGCCATCATAACGATGGTGAAGCCAATAAACCTCCACATATGATTAACCACAAGGCTAACATCAAAGCCTTGGAAAATTCGGGTTGTGAGGTTATTGTATCGGTTTGCTCAACCGGGACGTTGCTTGCAGATTTCCCACCCGGCAAAGTAGCATTAGCAGGTCAGTACATTGATTTCACCGGCGTAGCAATGAGTTACAATGACACCTTTGCCGTGTTCACATCTGTCACAGAACCATTTTCCAACGAGCTCAATACTATGCTTGAGCAAGAATTACGCAAGGTGCAAAACTTCTCGCAGTCTGAGCGGATGTATTACACTTACTGGTTGGCTCAAGGACCACACTTTGAGACACGGGCGGAAGTTGACGCAATTGACAAGTTAGGGGGTGACATGGTTGGCATGACAATGGCTCGGGAGGTCAAACTAGCCAATGAGTTAGAAATACCATACTCCGCCATATGTATCTCTTCTAACTGGGCCGCAGGACGCGAACCCGGAGACCCTAGCGCTGAATTGTCTCACAGCTTGGTGTCATCTACAGCAAATGACCGACTAGACCCGGTTATGCACGCAATACTGTCACTTGTAACCGGTTAAGGAAAGATATATTCTGCTCCTCTATAATGTAGTGGCATGGACGGGAAGTCAGTTACCGATTGGGTGAATCACGAACCAATCGATGAATGGGAAGTTATGATGCAAAAGGTTGCACAATTTCATCACAAACACAATTTTGCCGGTAAAAACGGGCATGATATGGGTTACAGGATTGCCTTGACGGTTGAGGAATTAGGAGAACTATCAGCGGCAATTACCAAAGGTAAGCCACTGGATGAGTGTGCGGAGGAGATGGCAGATATTCTCATTTTACTAATGGGCCACTCCATTGCAATGAAGGTAGATTTAAAATCAGCATTTGAGAAGAAATACCATCGCATTATGCAAAGAAAAGCCCTGACAGGCAGGCTAGGCATTAGAGTAACCGAGTATACTGGAGAGAATTGAGTACTAAATTCGTTCAAGCATTTCAAACGTCATGTCGAATTGATCACGATCTGATTTATTGACGAATTCGGACGATGCAACAGCAAACTCCGAAGCACTTATTGCAGGAGCAAAAGTGTCGGGATTTTCCACTTCACAGTGGATGATAGTTCGATGTATCTTTTGGACATGCGGTAAAAATAAATTATATATTTCGCCACCGCCAATGACAAAAATTTCTCCTGTATTTGCCAATTTCAATACGTCATCAAAATCAACGGTTTCAACATCCTTTCTAATGCTGCGCGTCATTACTAAATGCCTTCGGTTCGGTAGTATACCAGGTAGTGATTCCCAGGTCTTTCTACCCATAACAATGGTGCCGCCGAGGGTAATTCGCTTAAAATGTTGGAGATCAGTAGACTGACGCCACGGCAAATCACCATCTTTACCAATGGCGTTTTGTTCGTCACAAGCAAAAATCATTGTCAGCATGATGTCACCTAGATAGATATTGGTGCAGAAATATGGGGGTGGTGTTGATAGTCAACAACTTCGATATCGTCATAATCGAAATCATCAATGTGTTTGATACTTGGGTTCAGACGCAATTTTGGTAAACTTAGTGGCTCTCTGGTAATTTGCAACCTTGCCTGCTCTAGGTGGTTATTGTAAAGGTGAGCATCACCAATTGTATGGACGAAGGTGCCTGGTTTTAGATTGCAAACCTGAGCTATCATTTGGGTTAGTAGTGCATAAGAGGCTATGTTGAACGGTACACCAAGAAATACGTCAGCGCTGCGTTGATAAAGTTGACAATTTAGTTTTCCATTAGCGACATGAAACTGAAAAAATGCGTGACAAGGCATGAGCGCCATTTCGTCTAACTCCCCAACATTCCATGCCGAGACAATTATTCTGCGGCTATTGGGGTTGGTCTTAATCATCTCAATGGCATTTTCAACTTGATCGATGATTCTGCCATCCTTGGCTTCCCATTGCCGCCACTGTTTACCGTATACTGGACCAAGATTGCCCTCTGCGTCAGCCCACTCATTCCAAATTCTTACGCCATTTTCTTGTAGATATTTGACGTTGGTATCACCTTTCAAGAACCACAGCAATTCATGGATGATCGACTTCAAGTGGAGTTTTTTTGTCGTGACCATCGGGAAGCCCTCCGATAAATCAAATCTCATCTGATGACCAAACACTGACAATGTTCCAGTGCCTGTTCTATCACCCTTATTCTCACCTTCGTCGAGGATTCTACGGATAAGGTTCAGATATTCTTCCATGCTGTCACCAGCACTACCAATGGTCGCCGGTCTTTGATAATTTTCTCCTGTGGAAAATCATGGTGCACCAAGTGAACTAATACTCTGCATCAATTGGTCGGTAAATTTGCGATATAATTTTGCGATAGCGGATTTAATTTCATGATCATCCAGCATGGCTAATTGCTCTATCGACTCTGGCGTCATTCCACCACCATCTTTGCTTTGCAGCCAGTCAAACCACGTGATTTTTTGACCATAATTGACCCCTACCGAGCGCCATATTTTTGGCAATTTGTCCTTCTGTGGTGCCATCATTTCTCGTGTACCAACCAAGGCTATAGGTACAACATTAGCGGTAGGATATGAGGCTGCAAGTCGAGCAATTCCGGTTTTACCCGGCAATAAATATGGTTCTTCAGTTCGCTTTGACCTAGTACCCTCTGGAAATATTCCCAACGCAGCATCAGCCACTAGAACATCAGCGGCTGAGGCAAGTGCGTCATCACCTCCTTCTTCTCGACGCGTCTCTATTTGTCCAGTGAGGTTCATGAACATCCTTAGGTAAAAATTTTTGAAGTGTGCATCTTTTGCTAAGTAATGGACTTTTCTTCGCGACGATGCAATGACAATTATCGGGTCCACATGGGACAAATGATTCGCAGCAAGAATAGTTGCGCCGCTACCTGGTATATGCTCTGACCCAGTAGCCTTTACTCTCGCTAATGCTCTTATTATCGGAGAGAAAATAAAACGAATAAGTGAGTACCCGGGAGTGTATGACATTCCTCCATTGCGAGGTTCGATCTTCCAGTGCTTTTCTAACATGAGCCAGGCATGCTCAATACTTCCCGGCTGATGGTTCATAAGCTTCGCTGCAGCAATCACTCTTTGAGTGTTGCTTAGAGATTTAGCAAGGAAATAGGTTTTTTTGTGTAATTGACTATTTGCTAAATACGAAGTATCAAAAGCAAAATCGTCGACCATAATCTACTAGGGCAGTGGTCGCTTGAATTACAGGATGTCGACTTTTTTTGTCCTAGCAATAATAGCAGGATTAATTTTTACTCCAACGGTTATCGCCAACAATGAGTGGGATGAAGACGGATGGCTCAACACGAACCTAGTTCAGGAACGGTTAAACAATGGCGACGAGTTTGGCTGTTACGGAATCCCAGGACTCTCTTGGAGTGCTGATGCTGGTGCTGTTGCCGGGGAGTGCCGAGATTATATCGAACAGCGGGTCGAAGCGAATTATTGGGGTAGCAACCCAATCTCGACCTACACCCCTAACGGTCTATCCATGTCTCAACATCAAATAATATCCAAACAAGGATTTGTGGTTCACGGCGACACCAACGGGCTTGACTACACAGCATGGCATAATTCAACAGACGAACCAACTGACCTATGGGACTGGTACAACCTTGGTAGAAGAGGTGGAAGTTTGGAACAGATCATCGGTTCAGTATCAACGGTAAAGTCAGCTGTTGATGAGGGTGGTTTGGTAAATATGTACTGGATTGGTAGAGTCAATGAGGCAACTATCAGACATGACTCTGCGATAGAGGACTTTATCGCCGAAGAAGCTGAGGCGTGGCTCACAACATGGGGTCAAGTTTGGTCCTATTGGAGCAAAAGCAGATGTTATGAATTTGATCATTCGGTAACGCCCCAGGGCAGCGATTATGTCATCAATTTCCAGTCATTAATCAAGGAGCAATGTACCCAGTTATTTCCGGAAAGGTGGAATGTCCCGATAACATGGAAGATAGATTTGGGTGACGCAGAATTATTGTCTGTTGATGTTTCTGGCGCATTAATGGACGATATTTCTAATAAACGACACACTCAGGAAGGTTACACTAAGCAAGCAGGTCAGTACCTACACCTTAGCGTAACCGACGGTCGTTCAGTAAACATCACGGTTGACAGTGAATACTATGACATAACTGGAATCGCCAAATTTTGGAATAATCACTCCGCAGCAATCACTATTGCAGCACATGAGACCACTGATTTGTTTAAATGGTCCAAACGGTTTGTTGACCAAGACAATCTAGTTTTCACCTGGTTGCTTGAGCCTAGAGCGATTGATAGCGCTGATTGGCTACCATACGCAGCAGTCGCAGTGGGTGCAGCGGCGGTTCTGACGATGCTAGTAGTGCTCAAGCGGGAAGGTTTAGGCCCGTTAGCGAAACAAGATTCCAATCAATAACGCACATATTTGTGAAATATCATAGAAGCCTTGATGAAATAAGTCATTTGAGTAACCATCGAGGGAGAATCTATGGGTGAGGGTGAATTGAGCATCGATCCCTGGAGTAGCACTCAGTCGACAGATTATTCGAGAATAATTGAACAGTTCGGCCTTTCCGATTTCAATAACCTGACTCTCCCCAATCCTTCCCACCTTCACAGGCGGGGGATTATCTTCGCACACCGCGATTTAGACGTAGTTCTGGAGGCGCAAAAAATTGGCGATAATTTTGGGGTTTTAACTGGTCTAATGCCTAGTGGTAGAATGCACTTAGGTCACTCGATGGTTATTGAACAAGTAAAATGGTTTCAGGATTTGGGCGGTGATGTGACAATCGCTGTCGCAGATTTGGAAAGCCAAGCAACTAGAGGAATTAGTCTGCAAAAAGGAAGAGAAATTGCCCTACGGGAATACGTTGCTAACTATGCTGCGCTAGGTTTAGCACCTTCGTCAACAAACGTATATTTTCAATCAACCAGGTCTGCTGTACAGCGACTTGGCTTTCAATTGGGCAAGCGAACTAACTTGAGTGAATTTGAGTCAATATATGGTTTCAAGGGAGATACCAATCTAGCACATTTCCAAGCGCCGATGGTTCAAGTTGGCGACATATTGCATCCACAGACCGAAGACTATGGGGGACTACGTCCGATTGTTGTACCGGTCGGCGTCGATCAAGACCCGCACCTTCGATTAACCAGAGGGATTGCAGCCAAATCTAACTGGTTTAATCTCAAGGCAAATAATGGGCCCGGAGTGTTAATTGGTCTGTCTGTTCAAGATGAAAATGCGGAATTGTTGGGGCAGCAACCAAACGGTCGGATTGACAAGTCAAAAGTTGCAGAAATCTTCACCAAAGTGGTTAGTAGTTTAACCGAATTGGGCTTTTCCGACATTAACTCAAATCCTAAACAAGGGACGATTGTGGTGCCCGGTGCAACAAAGAAAGACTTGACCAGTATAAGAATAAAATTACTCGAATTGGAACGGCGACTGGGCGGTATGGGGTTATTATCCCCTGCATCGACATATCATCATTTTGCCGTCGGTTTAACCGGTCAAAAAATGAGTAGTAGCAAACCTAAGACCACCATATTTCTAAATGACGATATTGCTACCATTACCAAGAAAATAAAGAAAGCATACTCAGGCGGACAATCCACCATTGAAGAACATCGAAGGCTAGGTGGCAACCCAGACATTGATGTTGCTTATCAGTACATGATGTATTTTTTCGAGCAAGATGATAACTATCTTGCAGAAATAAATTCTGATTACCGGAACGGCAAGGTTTTAGCGGGTGAAATGAAGCAATTGTGTATCGATAAAGCGACTGATTGGATGAGTAATCATATCGAACTTCGTGACCAGACCGAACACCTAGTCGATGACTTCCTTGCGCCCGACTCAAAGTGATTAGGCAGAAAATACGGCTGGGTCGGGACCAGTAGGCAATGTTGCTAGTTCCTCATCAGTTAGTTCTCTTTCAAGGGCGGATTCGTCGATGATCATAGAGTGCCCATGTGGGTCGAGTAATTCGATAGTGAAGGGTTCAACTTGCTCATCACCAACGTTGCTTAACTGTTTGATGAGTGATTCTAACTGATTGATGTCTTTGATGGTTTGAGTCAAATCAGCCGCTTGATTCTCAACAAGTTCAGCTGACGCGTCTTTTTGCAAGTCTCGCAAAACCATATTTATCACATCAAGAAACCTACTTATTACGCCCTCGATGTTGGAGACATATCCAGTAGCACTACTGCCGGGGTTAACCTGTAAATCTAATTCCGGTATACGTATAGTACATGATGATGATCTTACGACTCTTGACTTCAGATGCTCTCGCTTTTTCACACTCAAAGACCAACATCCTGCCTTTTGACCTTCCGCTGGGATGAAATCGGTTTGCTTCCAACCGCATGAATGACACATCACAGTAACTTGTGTATGCTCACCAAAATATGGAATTTCATCGATATGAGCAATCATGTAAACTTCACCCTCCTTGTGGCAAATTGGACAGGGTATATCGACAGGTGATTCTTGCACTATAACCTTCTCCGTCCTAATTCTTCGGCACCCGCAGCGAATGCTTCCATTTCTACGCCTTTCAGCCCGCGACATCCAGGAGGTAATAGCATCAATCTAGTGTCAGTGAGTTGGATAATTTGTCCCCCCAGATCACCTTCAATGAATGTGTGCATTGCGTCCAAAGCAGCACCGAATTCCGTGTCTCGCTTTATCAAACGACCCATTTCAACAATCGAAGCATGCCCATCTGATAACCAGTCTAACAAAGTTGAGGTGCCAGTTATATCGTTGAGTATAGCTCTGTGTACCACTAAACCGGTGTCTTTGGAGGTTATTGGTGGGTCGGGATATTTGTTACCTAAATTGTGATAAATTTTGTTTGATGGGACCTCATTTTGTCGCTTAGGACTGACCATACTAGGCATTTCAAAAGTACTGAGTGAGGTTTTACCGTTTTGTTGCTGTTTTTCATCAGTCTTTTTTAGCATTTTATCTGCTTTTGCCAATTTGTCTAAATCTGGCATACTTGGTAAATCAATATTGGCGAATGAGTCCAAAGATGACTGTCGAGAATCGTCTTCTCTCTTACGCTTCATGACAGTGGCTGAATGCTTATAGCACAATAATACTGCGATTGATTAATCAAATGTTGATGATTTGTCATACCTTTTTTTACGGCCAAATATCAATATTGAAATATATCGTTAGCCAGCCCCAGATGCACCAATGTTCAAAAGGTGCCGGCGGTAGGGGATACTGATGATGATGGACAACAATACGAATGTGCTAAAAACGGGGACTAGTACTTTGGGAATCACTTTCAAAGGCGGAGTAGTTGTCGGTGCAGACCACAGAGCCACAATGGGACACTTTATCGCAAACAAATCAGTTCAAAAGTTGTTCCAAATTGGCGACAAGTTAGCACTTACAACCGCTGGTCTAGTCGGCCACGCTCAGTCATTATCGAGAACTCTATCGGCAGAAGTAGCATTGTTTGAACTCAGAAGACAGCAGTCGATGACCGTAAAGGGAGCTGCTACACTAACTGCTAACATATTGTCCGGAAGACCACATTGGGTTCAATTGTTAATTGTTGGAGTTGATGATGATGGCGGCCACGTATACTCAATTGATTCTGCTGGTGGCTCTATACCAGACGTGTACTGTGCAACTGGTTCCGGCTCACCGTACATGTATGGTGTGCTAGAAGATGGCTACAGACCGAATATGACGGAGAGCGAAGCGTTGAAGCTTGCTGCTCGCGCCTTACATGCATCTGGACAACGTGATGCAGCCTCGGGTAATGGTATGGACCTCGCAGTAATCACCGAAAAAGATGGTTTTGTGCTACAAACCCAAGACCAAATTAACAAGCTCCTGTCTTAATTCACACTCCCGCAGTTTTCTGCATTGTGCTTGACACATGTGTTGTTAGACTGTGGCAATCAAGAGTGGTAAAATGCGCCTGACTTTCAAAGAACTAAGAGATGAGATTAGCAAAATAGTACCTAAATCAATTGATTATAAGGTTGATTTAGAGGCTGGTAACATAGCCATCGTAACAGATGAACCTGAGAAATTTGGTGGCGGTGACGGGCTAGTAGGAAAGATTGCTAAGAAAATCAAACGCAAAATCAAAATCAGGCCCGACCCAAGCATAGTCAAGCCCCAACAAGAGGCTAAATCAATAATCGAATCGATTATTCCCGGTGAAGCAGAAATCTCCCAAATCTACTTTGATGCATGTTTTAGTGAAGTCATTATTCAGTGTCAAAACCCGGGGGATGCCGTTGGCAGGAGAGGAGTCAACGTTAACGAAATCCGCAATAAAACAGGATGGATTCCAAAGGTTGAGAGGACACCTCCGATATTTTCTAAATCTGTTCATGATGTTAGATCATACCGTAACAGCATCGCAGATGAGCGGAAAAAACTACTGAAAGATTTTGGCTTAAACATCCATCGACCAAAGCGCCCTAGTTCGACTTGGGTGAGAGTTACAGCCCTTGGATCATACCGAGAAGTCGGCAGAGCTTGTCACCTCGTAACTACCAATGAATCTAGAGTTATGGTCGATGTTGGAGTCAACATCGCCTCTGACACTGACCCGATGCCATATTTTACCGCACCAGAAGCACTGCCGCTTGAAAAATTGGACGCTGTTGTCCTCACACATTCGCACTTAGACCATGCAGGTATGCTTCCGGTGCTGTTCAAGTACGGCTACCGGGGTCCGGTTTATTGTACACCCCCGACGAGAGATTTGATGCTGTTATTGCAAACAGATTACATCAAGGTTGGTGGTGCTGAGGGTAAACGTCCGGCATACGATATGGAAGATATCAGAACCTGTATGAAGCACGTGGTTGATGTTGAGTGGGGTGAGACAACCGATATCACTCCCGACATAAAATTGACAATGTCTAACGCAGGGCATATTCTCGGCTCATCCGCATTACACATGCACGTCGCCGACGGGAAGCACAACATTGTGTTTAGTGGTGATCAGAAATACGAGAAATCATGGCTGTTTGATGCAGCAAATACCAGATTTCCCAAGGTTGAGACTCTGATAATTGAATCTACATACGGAGCGTCTGGTGATTACCAGCCTTCACGCCAAGAAGCGAATCAAGAATTGCAGGATATCGTGATGCGCACTATCCAGCGAGGTGGGAAACTAATTTGTCCGGTTTTTGCTGTTGGAAGGAGCCAAGAAGTGATGATTGCTATCGATGAACTATTCCGCTCGGGAACAGTAAAGCCTGTGCCTGTCTGGCTTGATGGGATGATTCAAGAAGCAACAGCAATTCATTCCTCCCACCCTGAATATCTCACCAGCACTCTAAAACGCTCACTTCTCCAAGATGATGGGGAGAATCCATTCACAAGCGAGTGGTTTAGACCGGTTAAAGGACGGGAACTGCGTGAAAGTATCATTATGGACACATCACCTTGTATTGTGTTAGCGACTTCTGGTATGCTCAACGGCGGTCCAGTCATGGAGTACTTCAAGAACTGGGCCCACGAAGAAAGAAATTCTTTGTGCTTCGTTGGTTATCAAGCAGAAGGAACTCTCGGTCGACGATTGCAGAAGGGATTCGGCGAGGTTCCGATGGTAATTAACGGGCAAACAGAGATCGTCAAAGTTGGTTGTGAGATGGTTACAATCGATGGTTTCTCCGGACACTCAGACCGTAGGCAACTTCTAGAATTTGTTGATCAGTTACATCCCAAGCCGCGTAACATTATCTGTCACCACGGAGATTATCACAAATGCAACGAACTTGGTCACACCCTACGGGAGCGGTACAAGTGTCGAACTTATGCACCAAAAAATCTCGAAACAATTAGATTAATCTAATTACATCAGCGGTATTTCATAATCAGAATCCATAGGATTGGGGATGCTGGTCTCTTGATTCACGTCAACATAGTAATCATTCTCCGCCTTAAAATCCATGCCGACCACTCCAGGACTAGCTTGTGACGTTTTTTTCCCCGCTGCTGAATCGTCAAATAAGTTCCAATAAAGTACGGTCAATAATAACCCTGTGAATAAGAGAAATATCACTGCGAATGATGGTAATGTACGACCATTAGCAGTAATGAGTCCCAATATTACAAGACCTAGAGCCGAGGCAAACAATAGCCTCTTCAACACCTGTGCCACACTAGGGGATAACCATTTCATTCAAGAACCTCTTGCGTCTGTCTGTCAACATGAAGCCCGGTAGAGTTCCAAAGAGTTGCCATGGCTGGTTGATGACAGCAGTTGCTCCATGGGGTGAAAATTCCGAGGACGCATACGATCAAGGTCTTGTCGAACTGGGTCTAGGAGACACGCGACTAATCGAAGCCAAGGGAGCCATGCTGCCGCTTAATTTTGAAGCCACGCCACCGAGACCACTGCCGATGGGTACTTTGGTTGAATGTCACATGGCGACATCTTACGCATTTGACGGCGCAAGTGCATGCGCAGGCGTGGCATGGGCCTCGTGTGTCACACCTGAAGGTGACGAATGTGCTATAGTTGCCACTATCAGCACAGATTTAGACTACGAGGAAACCTCTCTATTACTGCGCAGAAACCTACAGAGAAGGCTTGCAACAAGAGATTTAGAAGTTATTAGTTTCGACGTCGCAGTGGATGAAGTGACTGCGGGGTCTGGTCACCATGGAGTTGCGATGGCTGCATTGATCATGCCAAATTCACTAACCATTGGAGGCCGCCAATCGACTGGACCAATTAGAGGTGGACTAACTGTCCCTGAGGAGAAACAACAGAAGCGAGTCGACGTCAAGGCACCAGCTGCTCCGGCTTTGAGACCGGGAAGCAGAAGGGGTGGTGGCAGTAATACAGACTTTTCTCTCTGACGACCTTGGTAAAACGACCTATGTGGAGGTAAAGCATCATGGCTGAGATTTGGAAGGTATTCAGATGTTCAGCCTGTGGAATGTGTCACGGGAGAAAATCAACAGGACACAAATGTCCCCACTGCGGGCAACGAATCAATGACTCTACCCCAGTCGTTGACAAGGCACAGAATCCCAGTGAATTACGACGTAAGGTATTACTTTCGAACACCCCACCTGAATTACGAGAATCACTCGCTAAGAGGTTATCTGAGTCTGAATCATTGATCAACTCAAAGGCAAGTTACACACCGGCAAGGGGGTTGGCCGAGGTTCGAAAATTAGTAGATTCTGAAGGTAAAGTTAGTATCAATGAAATTGTTGAGGTGTTCAAATTAAAAGGGTTTGCAGACTCAGTTGAGGAGTTTTTAGAAACCGCTGAAGCGCAAGGAGCACTAGTTAGGCTCGGCATTGGAATGTGGCGATTTCTTGAGTGAGTTTGATAACAGGGAAGTAGTGGCGAGTGACAACGGGCGTATGGGTTAGTTTGGCCTATACTCGGGCGTTTGGGACGCTTGGACCCAAGTTCAAATCTTGGTACGCCCACCATTTACGATGTTTCAGACTTGGCGTGGACCCAAATTATGTGGTAACCGAATTGAGTTTTGACGAATCTAGTGGGTACTTCATCGATTTCAGTCTCCCAAACTGCATCCTCGAATTCTTTGACCATTTGGCCTTCGATAAACTCCCCTAGGTCGCCTTTTTTTGACCCGCTTGGGCACGTTGAGTATTTCTTGGCCAGTTTCTTGAAAATTCTTAATTTACTACGTGATTGTGCTATCTCATCGAGGATTTTTCTTGCCGATGGCTTGTCTGGGACTAGGATGTGCCTGACATGGGCTTTTCGAGGTTTGTTCCTTTTATCATGTCTGCGCATTTGTTCTCAACTCCGTCAGTGATGCCACAGCCAATCTGTCAAGTATATGGGCGCACGTCCAACATGCAATAGCGAATACCAATTTAGAAAAAATACTGCTGGTAAGTTCGACCTCTAAATCAGTGCTCAACCAAGGTATTAGCCCAATCCAACCTACAATGTAGGCGATGAAGGCTAGTATTGTATGCGGTGTGACAGAACGAGAGAGTAGCATAGAAAAGCATCTTTTGTGATGCATGAGTAACATCATGAAACCCACAGTGATAAAAAATGGCAGCATCTTTATTCCTGATTTCTCTTCACCATACAATGATTTTACCGGTCTGTCGACTACCCTATAGGAATGTCTAGATAGTTCGATGAGCCAATAATTTGGGTATCCATAACCCTGCCATGACTTAGACCAATTCCAGTTGTTGAGCACTTGATAACTAGTTGCCGTATAACCACATTGCGGGTCATTGACATGCCTTCCAGCTGCCAGGGTTGTGAAAAACCCTAGAACTACACTAGCCAGTTTTCTTACTCTTGGCATGTTATCAACACCATGCTCATGAACAAATCGATTACCCTTGACGTAATCTGCCGACCTTTGAATAATCGGGTCTATTAGTAACTCCAAATCTGCAGGATCCATTTGCCCATCACCAGCCATGACCACACTGACAAAAGGTTCCTCTAGTTTTGAGATAACTCGCTGATGCCCATGATCGATTGCCGAACCAACTCCATTGCCTGGGAGGGTGATTAGTTCAAGTCTGTTATTTTGGACAGCATATTCGCTGACAATTGCTTTAGTCTGGTCAGTTGAACCATCGTTCACAACGACAACACAATCAACAAATTCTGGCAGTGTTGAAATCACCTGAAGGATGAATTGTTCCTCGTTTTTGGCAGGAATGACAACCCCAACCTGCCATCCACCACGCATGTCACACCCAGTTTGCCGAGGCTGATGAAGATAACTTCCAAGTTGGATGTATGAGACAAAAATGGTTGTTTAAGTGCAAACATAATCGCAGGGTATAAGTTTAATCGAGTTTAGAGGCAGATGTGACTAATCAACAATTGCGCTTGATTTATGTGGGGCGCGACATAGAGTTGCGGATTATCTCATTGTTGGTCAGAGCAGCAGAGGTCGCAGATGAGGTATTATTTATCGACCTAGGATCAAGTGACCGAACTGTTGAGTTAGCCGAAGAATATGGCTGCCAAACACTGTCCTGTTCCGATAATGAAGTCACAGCGCCAAAGTTAGCCAAACTTCTTAGTGAATCAAACATCGATAATCAATATTCAAATTTGTTGATTTACATAAGTGATGAATGGAAACTACGAGAACTACCAGTTGTTGTCAACCGTTCACGGGAAGGTTGGGATATTTACATCGCCTTCAAAAACTCGGTGACCAATCAGGATGTTATTGTTGAGGAATTGGTGATTGGTTCATTAGAGATAGACCACATGTTCTTGTCACCACGAGGATTAGATGAAATGGCAAAGGCCAACTCCATGACTAGTACACTCAATTTCCCCAAACATTTGCGGGTTAGGGTAATAGAATCGTCAGATAGAATAACATTACCACAACGAGAATCGCTAGCTACCGCCTCTAGGTTTGCTCAATTATTTTACTGGATGCTCGAAACAAAGCACCCACTGTTTTTGTTTGGAATTCCGGGAATTGTACTATTTATCCTTGGATTTCGCTTATCAGGCAATGTCGTTGATACATTCAATGAACTAAATTCTGTATCTATCGGAGTTACCTTGACGACTATAGCTATGACTTTGATTGGTCTATTTGCTATGATGGTAGCTCTTATATTGTACATCATGGGTAAACAAGTTGAGCAAATTCAATCGCAGTACGATTTACAAAAGTATGACGATAAGACCATTTAGTGTAGATGATATTATGACTGGATATCGTTACTTGGTGTGTCTAGATATGGACCGTGTATTAGTTGACCATTTGTCTACTTGGCAATATGTTTACGATAAGTTGAACATCTCTAATGACGAGTCATTCTCACTATACAATCAGGGATTGCTTGATGAATGGGATTGGATAAAACTCGACATTGCGCTCATCAAAAATAGTTTGCCAGATACCTCGATTACTGACGAGCGTCTCAGAGAACTAATGGAAGGTATGCCAATGATGAAAAATTGGCGACTATTAATCAATGGACTGTTGTCGGACGGTGCAAAAGTCGCAATAGTTTCTGGAGGTTTACAACAAACTGCTAGAGATATCGCCGCGCAATTTCCGTCATCAAAACCTTGGTCGCGACGCTGGGGGGGAATTGATCGACACACTGCTGAACGATATGGTGGTGGTAATGATTCACAACTGTCAGTATTTACCAATGGTTGGCTTCGAGGAAATACCAACCTGAAGGGTGAATATGAATTAGATGACTTTGGACGTTATCAAGTACAGATGAACGGGAAAGGAGCAATCGTAAAGATGCTTCAAAGACGATACAATATCCCCAAATCAAGAACCGCTACGGTAGGTGATTCAGCTGGCGATATCGGAATGTTTCAAGAATCAGTGCTGGCAATTTGCTTCAATCCATGGGATGAAAGACCTCTCAACCACGCAAACTGTGTGATTGAGGAGAAAGACCTTCGTCTAGTCTTGTCTGAGATAATCAGTAATTTTGCGCAATGATTTTTTATTACGTGGACAAGGGTCAGCCATGACCGATGACGATTACTTATTCGTTTCATCAATATGCCTTCATTGTGGCTTTACTTTGGGAGAATTCATTCCAGGAATGGAATGCCCGATCTGTGGCGAGCCTATTTTATAATCTCCCTGATTATTGTAACATCCTGACTCTTTAGATACTCAATGACTCTGTCTATAGATTCCAGTGGAAGATTCTCCGGAGCATAAACACCGGAATTAAACAATTCAGTATCATTACTTAAATCCTCAAGTAATTCAATAACGCACGCAATTGTGACTAATCCAGTAGTTCTAGCCATGGAGCTATCACCATCTTTGCCAGTATCCAAAACCTCCCAAACTACCTCGTAGTCATTGTATACCAGCTTTATTTCCATCCAGGTAAACTCTTCTCTATTCTCATCAAATCCCCATGCGTCGAGGAGTTCGGATTCTGTTAAGGTATCCTTTTCTTCTAACCACTTACCAATATGGCCAGGCAATCTGACGGTATATTCCCGCATGTTGGGAGAGAATCCAGATTTAATCAAACTCCTAAGTCCATCTGTTAGGAACGCTTCCATCTGGCCATAATTGGCGACATTTATGATGTGTCTGTCAGATATAGCCTCAACAATCTTAACCTCTCCATCGACAATTATTCTTGCAGGCCTAGTATACTCCTCAATAACATCAGATGGTGAGAAGGGTGCCATGTAGGACCACTGGGAATCTGGCTTACTAGGGTTTCCGCCAACTTTTATTGTCACATCGAGAATATTATTATCGCGGGCAAACTCTTGGCGTAAGATCATGTTCGATAACCCTGGAGCGATACCTACATCCCAGACTAACTTGGATCCGGTAGTTATGGCCAATTTGTGGTGGGTGCTTGGTTCGACCTCAGTGAATGCCAAATCAATTACGTGTTTACCACTGGCAACTAATTCAGCCCTAACTTTCTCGCCGATTGCTCCCGGTAGTAGGTTTAGTACCAAATTAGTGTCTGGTAGCTCGGGCAAAACCTCGAACACATCTCCTTCAGTGTAAGAGATATTCGAGTTGTGTTTGATAGTATCAGGGACATCTATGTCCACAACAAAGACGTGTTTGCCCTGTTCGGATAATTTAGTTATCACGAATTTGCCAACAAGGCCGCACCCCAAAGCAATGATATCCACCATGCTAACCCTCAGGGTGTTACTCTGCGAGAATCTCTTGGGAATGGAATAACTTCCCGGATGTGCTCAGCGCCGCTCAGCCAGGCACAAACACGGTCAACTCCTAGTCCAAACCCGCCGTGAGGTACACCTCCATAAGTACGGGTATCAATGTAAAATTGGTATGGTTCTCGAGGCGTCCCCTCCTCATCAATCCTTGCGAGGATTTCTGCTTCTGACCATGTTCGCTCACCGCCACCAATTATTTCCCCATAACCTTCAGGGGCAAGTAAATCATGACAAAGTACATACTTTTCATCATCAGGATCAACTCGGTGATAGAATGGTTTCGCTATTTTCGGGTAGTGAGTTAAGAAATGGGGAACGTCAAAATCTTGGGTTAGTACTTTTTCTTTTGAGTAATCTAAGTCTTGTCCCCACTCAATATCGACACCTAAGGATTGAAGAGTTTCTACTGCCTCATCATATCTCATACGTGGATATTTTGAGTCGGCATATGTAGCAACCTTATCCAAATCTCTGCCCAGCAACTCTAATTCATCACTTCGCTCTTCCAAGATTGATGCAGCAATCTTTCTTACTAAACCTTCCCCATGAGTCATAATTTCTGCATTATTTGCCCATGCAACTTCCATTTCTGCGTGCCAAAATTCTGTTAGATGTCTTCGAGTTCTTGACTTTTCCGCCCTAAATGAAGGTGCAATTGTATACAATCTTTCGAGTGCCGGCATAGCAGCTTCTGCATACAATTGCCAAGACTGTGTCAAGTATGCTTTGCGACCGAAGTAGGGGACCTCGAATAGGGTAGAGCCTCCTTCAACTGCGCCGGCGACAAAATTTGGCGCTTGATACTCAATAAAATCTCGATCACGAAAGTACGTGTGTATGGCTCCGAACACTGAACTTCGTAATTTAAGCATCGTCGTCATTCTACTCGTTCGAAGGTACAAGTGTCGATTATCTAGTAAGAATTCAGTCTCTCCTCCATCAGCAGCAGTCATTGCAGATTCGGTAATTGGGAACGGTGTTGCAGGATTTACTGGGCCAATTATTTCGACCCGTTCAACGATAATTTCGTACCCACCGTCGGCTCTCTCGTCAGGATTTGCCAAACCGTGAATGACTAGAGAAGATTCTATCAATGCAGATTTAACATCTTCAAAGCACTGGTCTGTCAAGTTATCTTTTTTCGCTACGCATTGAATTGAGCCAGTGGAATCACGCAATACGAGAAAACGAATCTTATTGGAGCCACGGGATCGCTTAACCCACCCTTTGAGCTCTACTTTCTGGCCGTCATGCTTACCATCAAGGACATCTGAAATCCAGGTCGTTTTCATACCGTCACCAATCCACCGTAGTAGCACCTGTAATTGAAATGTCGCTTAATTTCTTATCGATTAAAACGGCAAAAAATACCATCCAACAACGGAAAACCTCAAACTTATCAAGTGACATTCACCATCAATGCACAAGTTAGCGGTTTACGCAATCGGCGGCAACGCATTACAAAACCCAATGTCAACTAGTGTGACTGATTCATCAGAGGTGTTAGCCCGGGTCATGAGCGATGTAGTGGATTTGCTCGAGTCTGGCTGGGGGGTTATCCTAACTCATGGTAATGGCCCACAGGTTGGTCACTTAATGCAGTTAGATGATGACTTTTCCCACTCAATGGATGAGTGGGTTGCTGCAACACAAGGCATGATTGGACATTCTCTAGCTTTGCATCTCGATTCAATTTTGCTAAAGCGACGGAGACCCGAGAGAACTGCGTGTATTGTTACCCGGGTTGAAGTTGACCACAATGATCAAGGATTTGCTACGCCAACGAAACCTGTTGGCCCGGTTTTATCGAATAAAGTGGTGATGACCGCTGATTGGGATATTGCAGAAACGGTAAATGGTCCAAGGCGAGTAGTAGCAAGTCCGATGCCCATGAATGTTCTAGACATTGAGGTCATCAGAAAATTGGTTGAGTTGAGGGCGGTTGTTATTTGTGGGGGCGGGGGCGGAATCCCGGTCGTTAGAAAGGATGATTACTACTGCGGGGTGCCGGCAGTAATCGACAAAGACAGATTATCGGCACTAATTGCGATTAAATTGAGTGCTGATGCTCTTATTATATCGACTGCGGTAGATTGTGTGAAGACTGGTTTTGGGACAAAAAACGAAAAATCTCACAGGCAATTAACCCTTGACGAGTGTGATTTATACATGGCACAAGGTGAATTTCCTGCCGGTTCAATGGGCCCAAAAATTGGTAGTTTGATGGAGGCTTCCTTACACAATCCTTCACTTACCGCAATTCTTTGCCAACCTGGTGATGCCTTACGTTCTCTGAGGGGCGAGGCTGGAACAAAGATTGTTGTAAAATAATACCACATATTGATAAGTTGTAGCGGTTTCGTATAAACCATGAACACAATAGAAGCCCATGCCCACTGTGATGGACCGTGCGGAGTATATGACCCAGCTAGTGCTAGAGTCGCAGCAGAAGCCGTGCAATCAATGACCAAAAAAATGCTTACCCTTGCCGAAAATCATTCTGCGGACAGTGGCTCAGCAACCTACATTAACACCATGAGCCGATATGCTGCAATTAAAGAGGAAGAAGCTCAGAAGTGCAAAAAAGAACTGCTAGTACTGTGGACCGATTTCTTCAAACCCATTCACATAGAAGCCAATCCCGACTTGCATGAAACCTTTTGGCAGGCGGCAAAACTATGCAGCGCATGCAAGGTTGAAGTTTCCTCGCAACACGCCCAAGAGTTGATGGATGCAGTCGAGAAAATCCATCACATGTTTTGGTCCACGAAAGGAAGAGAAGTTCCTTGGATAAGAGCAAGTTGATGCTATGGAAAAGTTGCTGGTAAAGATCCGCGGCGACAGTATGTGGCCATCACTAAAAGATGGGCAGGAAGTAATTTGCACAAACTATGTTGGCCAAAAAATCGATGTAGGCAAAATAGTTGTATTTATCCATCCATTTGATAATCGAATCATTGCGGCGAAGCGTGTAGCAGGATTATCAAACGGCGGACTATTTGTTGAGGGAGATAACCCAGACCCAACGTCAAGTGACGACTCACACAATTTCGGTGTTATCAGTATAGAATCAGTGATTGCAGTTGTTGATTAGCGGGCCTGACGGGGTTCGAACCCGCGACCGACGGATTAAGAGTCCGTCGCTCTACCTGACTAAGCTACAGGCCCATTTAGGCCTGCTTGATTATGTATTTAATCATTGATTCAATAACCTTCAGTCACTTAATCTGCCATCAGGGTTGGTAAGAACTTCTACTCCCGAATGTTTTGCTAACACTACAACATCACACATATTGTTGAACAATCCAACTTGTACTACGCCGGCAATCTTGAGAATAGCAATTTCTAGTTCAATTGGATTGCTAAGTGTGGGCCCACAATGTGCATCTGCTATGTAATTACCGTTGTCTGTTGTAACAGGGTTATCACCAGACATACGACAATTAACCCGACAATTCATCAGGCTGGACAGTTGATTTATTGTTGCTTGATAGGAAAATGGTGTGATTTCTATGGGCAGCGGGAAGGCTCCAAGCACGTCAACCATTTTTCTTTCGTCGGCAACAACTACCATCGAATGAGATTCTTGAGCAACTATTTTTTCGCGGACTAAAGCGGCTCCACCGCCCTTAATTAAATTGAAATTACTATCGAATTCATCTGCACCATCGATTACTATGTCCAAGTGACTGCACTCTGACAACTCAACTAGTGGGACGCCGACTTTGTTGGCTAATTGCTCAGTTGCTAACGACGTTGGGACACCAACAATTGCCAAGCCTTCTTCTGCGATTCTTCGACCTAGTTCTATCACGGTATACTTTACTGTCGATCCAGTTCCAAGACCTACTTTCATTCCGCTAGTAACAAATTTGCATGCAGCAATCCCCGCTTGTTGCTTCAACGCCTCAACTCGGTCCATGTTTCTATCATATCTCTTGAGGCTATTGAGTATTGTGCTGAGTCATGTAAATAATTGCTTGGAGAAAGGTTTTGACCTTTGATTAATTGTGATGTAACATGGGAGGGAACACAAGTAGACAAGGTCTTGCTGTGTTCATGTTGCTGTTGTTCACCCTGTCAACGCAGAGTTATTATTTTTCTAACCAAGAAATGACTCTTAATGATGACCAAGGCCAAGTTCTCGGGGTTTTGGGACAAGAGGAGAAAATTGCTATTGGCTCATATCCAGACGGTGCAGTTGAAAAAGTCAAGGTTTCTATTCCGGATGGTCAGGTTGTTCAAGCAATGAATCTTGATATTGCTGCTGCTGATTTAGCGACATCAACTGCTTACTCCTTCACTGATAGTGCCGATTTTTCGAGTTCTACTGCGTTCTCAGGCGTCGATGTAAATTCTTCATCTCTGTCGCTGTTACCGCAGGAATGGTCGTGGGATTTTGAATCTGGTAATTTCGGCCCGGAGTGGAGACTTGGCGGTGTAAGTAACTGGTATATTCAGTCTAGTACGGTAATATCTGGCAGTCAAACAGCACAGGCTGGTTCAATCACTGCCAATCAGGAAACGTCAATTAGTCTCGATGTAACATCCATTCCAGCTGGTTCTGGAACTTTTCGTTATCAGGTTTCATCAGAAAGTGGTTTTGATTACTTGATTTTCTGTATTGATAACACCGGTTGCAGTCGTACTACCGGATTTAACCAACGATGGGCGGGTATTACAAGCGGGACACATAGTTTCACCATACCTGCCACAGCACAGACCCTAACTTGGAAGTATACTAAGGATGGTAGTGTGAATTCCGGACAGGATACTGCTTGGATTGATGATATAATCATCACACCAACCGGCGGTGCTGGTAACGGTGAGGGCTCTTGGACATCACCAGCGTTTGGTCCGCAATTTTCCGGACAAGGTGAACCAAGAGCTTTTGGCTCAATGTACATGGATGCGTATATTCCTGTAGACGCAGACTTTGAGTGGTCGCTGTTGGATGCAGCAACCGATACAGTAATCCCTGGATACGATGGGCTTACCAGTGTTTACATGGACTTTGGAATTATTGACTGGCTGTCTTATCCGCTGGTCAAAATGCGCATTGATATGGCGACTACCACAGGTTCGCTACCAATAGTACACGGCATTCATTTTGATGGTCTCTTGCAAGATGATTTCGATTCAAATCCATCGGCGAATGGTTGGCAATTCAACGGTGTATCTTGGAATAGAGGTTCAATTGCCGGAACAGGCACGGTTGAAAGCCCTGAGTATTATCTAAGAAGTGGCTTTGTCGGAGTCAAGTCTAATTCCTACCTAAACGGGTCGGCTAGACTTGAGTATTCGCTTGATTCAGGACAGTCATGGAGTGTTTTGCCAAACGACAATTTACAGTCTATGAATGAGCCAAAATTCTCAATAATTTTCCGAGCGATATCGACAGGTGGGGCGTGGGTGTTTGATCAGTTGTCTGTCGAAATGATAAGGACCAGCGTGGTAGATGGCTTGCAAATAGATATTGGCTTAGATGGAATAAGCGATTGGACAATGGATAGGACAGGAATTGGTCGCCTTGGGATTCAAGATTTGTTATCGAATGGGGCGTTGTGGGATAGCCAGCAGAGTAGTGCGACATCCCCTGCTACATTTTCGGCCTATTTACCAACCAAAGGGATTGAAAAATTTGAGTTTGCTGTGGCTAGTGCTAATGCTGACTTTGTCAATCCCTATTACACAATATCCCATAATAATCAAGATATTCTCACCAGTTCGTTCAACGATTTTTCCGATGTTACTACCGTCAGACTTACGCCATCACAAATAAGCAGTATCAACAACGCAATTGCTCAGTCTATTACTGGAGTGAACCTAAATGGTTTGCAGTTCGCTGAAGTTTACATAAAAATTGGATCATCTTCATCAAACTCTTTGTTGGAATTTGGCGGGCTGATGGCAACATATGATTCCGCAGTAAATCTAGATTTTATTGGCTCTGACGGTTTGATAATTGGACTAAACAGCGTCTTACCTAAATCTCCCTTAGTTAACGGATATCGCGAAATCTCCATACCAGTTAGAATGAAGAGCACTGGAGCGATTCGAATGACTGTTAATTCAATTGCGACTGCGCCATCGGTAACTCCAATCGCCATGCAGGTAAGCAATGTCAGTGATACTTTCACTCCGTCAATGAATTGGATAGATATTACAAGTTCGTTTGATTTTTCCAGCGTGGGGATTACAAACCCCGAGAACTTTGTCAAAGGCGGTTCTTGGTTGGTTGATTTCAATTTAGTTGGAGAAAATAATATTGCTCAATTACGATGCAGCACAGTTGCGCTACCGATCATTGGTAACGGAGTCAATAACTGTATTCAAAATGGAGTACAGTTGATTTGGTCTGATTTGGGAACTAATGGCGGTATAACAATGTCTGGGACATCGACCACGCTTGAATTCCACCACAGGTTCAAATTCCCCGTTGAGTGGGATGACGAGGAATTTCTCCTCGCATCGGTGAATATGGTTTCACAGAATGGACCAATGCTATCGGTTAGTAAATCATTTGGACTAGGAAATTCCCAAGGAGTTGAGAATGACATAGCGCTCAAACAGTGGAATATTATTGGTTCTAACGGAGTCCCAACTGATAATCAATTCCCTTACCTGCAAAGCCAAAGAGGGGAGCCAGTTATAGTGCAAGCACACTTAGGATTCGAGGGTGATGAAGGCACAGCTCCACGCACTGGGCATGCTTTGGTAAGATTGCTTGTTAACGGTAACGAATATGGCTCTACATCGATAATTAATGACGGTATTGCCTCTATACCTTGGGTTACACCTATAGTTGGAGAAACGGTTGAACTAGAAATTGATATTCAGCCGCTACGCGGGCAATCAGTATCATACGAGGTTGACAATAATATTTTATTCCGATATGACGCCGTCAACCCCCAGTTATTGTCGATGAATATCGATCAATTTGATCACTTCCAAGCGAGTCCATCAACCACGTTGGAATTCACCATAACCGACAGACCAGTGTTACCAACTCAGGCTGAAATCGTGTTATGGCATTCATGGGAACACGATTTTAACCAAAATGGTGCAGCAGATAATTCTGAGGTAGTCAAATACAAACTCGACAAGCCCGAGGATTTAACACGGCTGGAAGGTATTTACCGCTATGATTTGGATACCTCCTCCGCCCCAGATGGAGGGTACGTTCAGGGTTGGTTAGAAGTTGCTGACTCAGCTGGCAATATACTACCAGAATCAGGAAATTTGACCAATCCTTTGTTTAATTTACTGATTAGTAGCGATGGCTCACCCCAGTTGGGGTACGCTGATTTAGCCTGGGAATACGGTTTCCTTCCCTGGCTACATCCAGGCGAATCAATTATGCTGAGCATCCCAGTTTGGGATAAAAACGGTGTTACCGACATCACTGACATCGAATTTGATTTGTCGATAAACCAGCCTGATTCATCGACAATTACGTGGAATCGGCAAACCAATCTCTGTTCGAGTTCAACTTTGTACATACAAATCGATAGTTGTGAAATGATTGGTGATAGCGACTCAGGATTGTTTACCAACTCTGGCAAATTTGTAATTCAGTTTGAGTTAAAGTGGGGCTTTGACCCAGATGATAGTATCATTAGAACCCCGCTCATCAAATTAACTGATTTGAATCGTCAGTCAACAACGATTGAACTTGCAGACCTGAATTGGCGATACTCAGGAGAGATGGAGATTAATCGACAAACGTTGAGTTACTCAACCTCCGGAAATAATCAATCAATAACCGGCTCTTGGGTCAAAGCCAGAGAGGACATTTCAGTCACTGGATCGCTTAATTGGGTTAAAACCAATCGACCAGTCTTACAGGATTTAGAACTACTAATGACGCTCGGCCTAAATCAGGCACCGATTGACTATCGTCAAGAAATCTTCAACGGTAGCATAGTATCACCGTCAACCCCAGGCAACTATCCAGTTGATATTTCACTGAGAAATCCGCCAAATGGGGCAACAATAATTGAACCAGATTCACCATTACTGTGGTTCATCGTTGACGATGAATCACCATCGATTAAGACCATTGACTATCCCTTACCAGCACAAATTATTGAGGAACAGGAGTGGAATTCACTAGAGATTCTAATGACTTTGACGGAAAACAGTTTCATGGATCAGGGTTCGATGAATCTAAAATGGGAGATTCACCCTTCAGGATTTGGTTTCGCATCCACAAGCATTGCTAATGGCTCCGGGCTAATTTCAATTCTTGGGGGAATGCCATTTGGCGAATCCATTATTTGTTCATACAGCATCAATATTGATTCAGTTGTGCCTGAAGCAATGCGAACCGAAGCACTAGAGCTGAGGATATGGGTGAGTGGCAGCGACATGGCTGGCAACTCCTTTGGCTCTGTTTCTGATGAGGTCTATACCCCACTCGCCGTTTGGCAGTTGGAACAACAGTTGCCAGAATACTCTCTCACACAACCAAGAATCACATACACTGGCAACTTGGAGGTTGGCAATGCCATCGATTTATCCGTGATAATTCAGAATGTCGGGAAATCAGATGGTGACGCTCAATTACGCGTCGAGCGAGTAGAAAGTAATGGGGCGAGGACAATAATACATTCACAACAAGTTAAGGTTAATTCAGGCAGTAATGGTGTATTCAATCATCGTTGGATTCCAGATAGGGATGGGTCAATGTGGATAGAATTCATAATCATTGGAGGACCTAATGAACAAACAGAAACTTTCTATGTTGAAGATGGTGAGTCGGATGGTTTCCTAGGAGGTCTTACTGAGATAAACCCAGTGTTATTGATTGTAATTTTCTTATTGATTGCCGCACTAATCGGGCTGTTAATTTTTGGTTTGCGATCACCTAAACCATTACAGCATCAGCGCTTACCTCCAAATAAAAATTACCAGACGGTGAATAACCAAATCAATCAAAGTCAAAATCATCAATATGCTCAACAGCAGTCTGCCTATTCGCCCGGAGATAATCCATACAAATGATGTCAGAAGAATCTAAATGAGAAATATAATCGCCCATAATTGAGGGAGTAGGAGGACTGCTGACAGAGTTCGACTCTGAGGAAAGTCCCCTCTCCATAGCGCATGTGCCTCACAGAAGAGAGAAACTAGAGATGGTTTGGTCAATGCAATAGAAACGAACGATGTAAGGGTTGTACTATGATGTTTAGAGACGGAGATTTCCTTATTGTCGATGAAACGAGCAGCCGTACAGGAGCAAGTCCAAGCAGTTCCGTTGAGATTGCGCGTCTAGGAACAGGTAGGATGCTAAGTTGAATGCAGTCGCCGAAAGGTAACAGAAAGGGGCTTACTCCCTACTCCCTCGCTATTCTTCTAATACCGCATCTAGCGGTTTCATAGATATTGGTGATGCCAAAGCAATTCCTTCTCCATAATCTACCCAGTATGGTTCCCCTTTGATGGCTGATTTAGCTACTTTTTCCGAGGTTATCACAGCCGGCATTAGGAAGGTACTGGTGATAAAAGCAAAAATAATCAAAAGACACATGATCATAAAGAAATTTTCTAGGCCTGGGAAAGTTACTAGGAAACCTGCACCGATACCGCTGACCGTTGTAATCGTCGTTTCAAAAATAGTCTGACCGGTTTCTTCAATTGAATTAGCAATTCCGACAGGCGTTTCACCCTCTTCTTGGATACGGTGCATTACGTGAATCGCATCATCAACACCAATACCGAAGACAATGGTTCCGATCATGGCAGTGAAGATATTTACATTAACATCAGGACTATTCATCAATAGAGGTTGCCAGAGTATTACCACAGCCACAGGTACCATAGTGATAACCCCCAATCGGAATGATCTAAAGACAATAGCAAGAACAAAAGTCAGAATTATCATTGTCACTATGGTTGTTAGGTTTTGTGAGCTATGTATGCCTTCATTGATGTCTAGTGATACCGGTAGACCTCCGGTGAGGATTGATGAATCAGTTCCGTCCAGCCCGGTATCCTCGATGAGCATGGCATCAATCTGGTCTCTGAGTACAGAAGCTGCGTTGAGATTCATGTAAGGTTGTGTGACATAGACAATACCTTTGGTCCCTTCTTTGTTAAGCAACATAGATTTGACTTCGTAGCTGAGCGTGTCGAAGACAATATTTACCATATCTTTTCGCAATTGTTCCCTGCCACCCTCACCACTGGCATCCAAAAGCAGCCATGCGTGACACTCTATCGGGTCATTAGATTCCCAACATGGTTCGTGTAATAAATCCCAAAGGCTTCCTTGGTAAAGTGCGACATCATCGTTGAGCCCGATAGTTACCGGTATTGCTCTAAGGAACGTTATGATGCTCGTAGTATTAGTTCTCTCAACATCACCAATCCGTTGCTCTAAGCCATCGATTACATCAAGAACCGGTAGGTCTCTAATACGGTCAGTATTGTTATTGTTAGGACGTTCCTCTGCACTGAATATGAATAGTGAGGTTTGGCCTCCGCTGAAAAATTCTGAATACTCTGCTAGGGAATTGAGTGAATCAATACCGTCTGGCGCCTCTGATGAGCCGGTAATCGGTTCATTCATTGAATCTAAGTTGACAATTCCATAAAATGTGATCGAGCCAAAAATCAATACAATTGGTAAGAATGCCTTGACTGGTAATTTACCGATGTTTTTCCACATGGTGGGGTTTGTCCTTTTGTTGTATCTAAGCATCCAGGCTATTGTCGGAACCAGTATAATGCTGAAAACCAAGGTCGAGGCAATGCCAAGAACCAACGTTACACCTACAGACCTTATCGGTGCTACTGTAACAATTTGTGGCGCAATTAGTACAGAAAAACCAATCACGGTGGTAATTGCTGACAAGAAGACTGCTACACCGGTTGAACTGGCCATCTCCAGAACGCACTTTTTGTAGAACTCCATGTCCCAAAGATCAGGCACTCTCAGTTCTTTCTCTCCACGTTTCTTCCGACGTACGTTCTCTTCCTGCATCTTTTGCAGTTCTTTACGTCTGACTTCTTCAATCCGGTTTACCATATGCAGCGCATAGTCTACCCCCAGTCCAATGAGAATTGGGAATGTTGCTACTATCATTGGCGTTAGGGTTATGTCTAGTATTACTGATGAGCCAAAAGTAAATGCTAGTGCCATAACGATTGGAGTGCCGGTTATCGCAACCACTTTTAGGGATCGGTGTAGAGTAGTGATGATTAATACGGTGAACAGAATTGACCATGGTAAAATCATCAATAAATCATCATAGATTGCATCAGATATATCTTCAAGGACTTTGGTTAGACCAGTAACCGTCATGACCGATATATCAGAATTTGGCCGATTTTCGACAACTCTCTCAAAATGCGCCAACAATTCTTCAAAATTATTGAAGTCATCAATTAAGTCAAAATTCTGATTCATACCAACAATTATTGCTGTTGTATCCCAAATACCGTCATTATTTGTGTCCTTGATTAAGGTGTCAAAACTTCCATTTGATTGTTCGATTATCGTATCAATTCTTTCTTGCTCGGGTATGGCATATTCGCCGCCCCCAGGAAGTAAATCACAATCAATATCAATGATGGGAATCCTTGTATCTACCCCGTGCTCACACATAGAATTGTTAAACCTTCCATCAGCAGAATTAATTTCCTTGATTACTTGCGCAGGGGAGATAATCCAGAGCACCCCATCGTTTTCTCCATGGTCATTTTTGTCGTAATCAATTCCTCGACTTATCGAATCCCCTTCAACGTTGTTTGCATCACCTTCAACCCAACTTATCACGTCGAGAATAGCTTTGTCCGTAATGTTGGCAGAACTTGACAAATCAAACGCATTCTCTGTTCGAATATAGATGACGGTGATGTCTGTAGACCACTCTTCGCGAACTTCTAACAAAAGGTCGGTGGAAGGTGCCCCGTCCGGCAAGAAAATTTCCACGTCGTCATCAATTTGGGATTGGAAATCCATCCCTTGTTGGGCAAAAAAGGCGGAAATTATGATGAGCAATATTACGACGGTTGTGGGCGAAGTCAAAGCATTGGAATACATATTGTCAAGAGATTGCATCGTTTTCTGTGAGACGGACTTCTTCACCGTTGCATATCTGCCTTTGATGACATCAAGCGGACCTTCTCTCAAAGCCGGAGGCTCGCTCATGGTGAGTGCATCTGTGTGAGGGATTTGAATAATCCTGTTTCTAGATTCCCACATTTGGTATTCGGACGAATTCAGTCCAAGCCGAATTCACGAACAATCAAGTGGCGTAAGAACCCTCTAGCGGACTGTAGCACTAGGCCGGTTGCCATCAGTGCTAAACCTAGAACTCCTATCCAAACAGCCGAGAGTCCAGGTCCAATGAAGTTATCAATTTGTCCGGTGACGTTTTGAGCCAGGTTCAATCCCATCGCCGCACCTGCAGCAAATAGACCAAGACCTGGAATTCCCAAAACTAGAATTGGTTTTTTGTGCGATAATGAAATGAGCGCCCAAGATAGAACAGTAAAACCGTGTGATACTGCGGTAAAGTTTGACCCCTTAGGTACATCATATCTAATCACTGTAGGAACCTCAGTTATCCTTAGTTGCTTCTCGTGAGCATTTTCCAGCATTTCAAGTGATAATTCCATGCCCTCGCTATCAAATCGCAAGACATTCAAAGCCCTTTTTGAGAATGCGCGAAACCCAGATTGTGTGTCCTTAATGGACATGTCACCTGATATGTTACTAGCTGCTGTAATTACCTTGATGCCCAGCCTACGATACGCTGGCATGTCAGTACCGCCGCCGCCATCGATAAATCTAGAACCGATTACAAAGTCTTCGCTGCCGTTTATTATCGGTTGTAGCAATTTAGGAATGTCTCTTGCGTCATGCTGGCCATCACTATCAAGAATGACTAATGCATCGGCGCCAATTTCTTTTGCTTTTTCAAACAGTGATTTTAACGCCCCACCGTAGCCGCGATTAACCCGGTGACGAACGACTATTGCGCCACAAGATTCGGCAATTCTTGCGCTTGAATCTGACGATCCATCATCAACGCATATCACAGCATCAACATACTTTTGTGCCATTGTGACAACGGTCCCGATAGTTTCCTCTTCATTGTACATCGGCATGCCTGCCACAATGAACGGATTTGCTAATCCTTGTGAACCCCCATCTTTCACAATTTCACCACAAACTGCGACTATATATGGCTATTGATAATATAGCGCGACACATCTGCATATCGAAGAAAGTCCGAAGATTTTCTGCGACATTAAGCCTATCGGCTGGGGTTATAATTCATTTAAGTTGAATTTTGAGAACGAAATGTAGAAATTCATCAGCTTTAATCTACGATTTGACTAATCGTGGTGACCACGCGCTCGCCACTCAACACTTTATTCAATGCGTTTATTGAGATTATTAGCGGTACGTATTCTTGGCCATCGCTAGTTACATAGGTGTCACAATCAGAAAAAGCATCATTGTTGATGGACACTTTGATTGCACCACCAGCGTTACTCTTTCTTACATAACCAACTAAGTTACTTTTGTTTTCAATCTCATTCATCTTTTCTTCGGGTTTGCTTTTTTTTACCATATTAAAACTCCACTGCACTAACAGCAAGATTTCCTATCATCGTCTAAGTTTATCAAACTAGAGTAAATACCACTCGCCTTATACGCATGTGTTATTTCGTTAAACTATGCGAGCCTTGGTAACTGGAGGTGCGGGATTCATTGGTTCACACTTAGTTGACGAGTTAATCAATGCGGGTTATGAGGTTAATGTGATTGATAACCTCTCCAGCGGTGACATGGCGTTAATTAATCACCACATGCAAAATGAAAAATTTTCATTTATCAACGGTGATTTGACCTTGATTGATGATATCATGCATGCAACAAAAGATATTGATGTTGTGTTTCATATGGCAGCAAATCCAGATATTCGACTAGGTACTCAAATTACTGATACAGATCTAAAACAAGGCACAATTGCCACCTATAACATCCTTGAATCGATGCGGGTTAATGGTGTCAATAAAATTGTCTTTGCTTCATCATCGGTCGTGTACGGCGAAGATGCACCTATGCCGACTCCTGAAAATCACGGTCCTTGTTTACCAATTTCATTGTATGGCGCAAGTAAATTGGGTTCAGAGGGGTTAATCACCAGTTGGGTGGGAACGTTTGGTTTTCAGGCGTGGATATTCCGCTTTGCTAATATTATTGGCGAAAGAGGAACTCATGGGGTTATTTTTGATTTTATCCACAAACTAAAACGAGACAGTTCAAGACTTGAAGTGTTAGGAAATGGCCTCCAAGAGAAGTCATACATGGAAGTGAAAGATTGTGTCAGAGCAATGATGCACATATTCACTAACACAAAGGAACCAGTAAATTTGTTTAATTTAGGTAGCCATGATACTTGTTCAGTTCGACGTATTGCTGAAATTGTGGTGGATGAGACAGGATATCATGATGCTGCTATTGAGTATACTGGTGGTGACAGAGGCTGGGCGGGAGATATCCCCAAAGCAATGCTCAGCATTGAAAAAATGCTTTCTACAGGATATGATGTCAACTACAATAGCGAGGCAGCAGTTCGTCATACGACCAAGTGCTTAATAGAAGAGATAGGATTGTGAAAATATGAAAGGAAAACTAACCATAGATGATAACGCAGGTACTGTCGGTAGTGCAGCGCTATCAGTTGCTTCGCTGTTTTTTATCGCCATTATGATAATCGCTTTTACTGCCAATCCAGTCGCTATCGGTACAGATGTAGGTGAAAGAGCACCGGATGTTGAGGGGAAAGCGTATAACGGTACCTCATGGGTAGAATTTGATTTTGAGAGTTACTTTGACACAACTTGGGAAGAAGGCAACACGTCGGGGGAATGGGTAGCAATCATATTCATGGATACAGACTGCCCATACTGCCAGCAATCTGCTAGCAGCCAATCACAATGGGCCAGCACCTACAGCAGTAATAATCCAAATTGGAACGGTCCACATGTAAATTTCCTCGCCTCTGCAACTGAACTAGACATCCAAGGACATGAAACCAGTCGAGCAGAAATTCAAGAATTTAGGTCGGACTATAATCACAACTTCCCGTATATTGATGATATAGACCAAGACAATATGAAGGAGTGGGGTATACCTGGAACGCCAAATTATTTCCTCATCCAACCCGATGGCATTATTGCTTGGGTGTCTGATAACACCAATGAAGACTTGGAAGACGCAATAATACGTCTTACTCCACGGGATGGTGCCTGATTTGTTGGATAATTTACTTGTCGCAGCATATCTAATCCCGACACTAATCGGGCTTGTTTTAGTTGCGCCTTTTGGCAAAACTCTTGGCGATAAACTCGCTGGACGATTCGAGATCATGGACACTGAGCGTGGGAGAATAACCGCCGGATTGCAGTTGATAACGTTCTTCGGTTTCGCAGTCTCAGCTCAAACTTTTTGGATTTCTTCAAAGATTAGTGAGGGCGGAAACTTTTGCTCCTCTTCAGCTGTGTTCAATTGTGACGACTTAATAGGTAATGCGGAATTAAATGTCGACCCAATTTTTGGCTTATCTTGGGGCATGATTGGTATGGTGATTTTTGCCTTCTTATTGTTCATGGTCCTAGTGCTCAAAAATGAACCAAATGGTGAGTATACTGAGCGCTTCATCAATCTAGGTAGTTTGATAACTGCCTCGGGAATCTTGGTGATTTTGTTATTGGTTTCCTACGAGGTGCAAGAAGGTAAAATATGCTTGTACTGCACAACTGCTCATATTGCCAACATTGCGGCGCTGATCGGGTTTCTACGCCTCAGAAGATTGCACGATGACAAGTCTGCATGGAATGCAAAGTAGAACTATGGTATGGTGATAGATTGGATAACGAAAATAAGGTTTGGTCTATCATAACAGTCGTTGCTTTGGCCGCTTTGTTAGTTCTTTTAGCCCAAGAGTTTGGTGGTCTGTCTAACTCTAATAATGATGAATCAAATGTACCTAGTGCTTTACCCAGCACTGCAGACTCGCCAGATCCATTATCCATGGAATGTGTCGATCACTCGGGCTTGGGTAGACACGATCATTCAATGCTAGCAATATACATCAATGGTAATCAAAGAGAAATACCAACCAATCTAGGCATTAATACAGATGTGTGTAATCAAGAGGGCGGAAATATGCACACAGTCCATACGCACGATGGTAGTGGCAGACTGCACATAGAAACTGGTGCGAATGTCGATATGCCGCTTGGAGTATTTTTCGATATATGGGGCGTCCACTTCAATGAAACAGGTATCTTTGATTATCGTGTCAGTAACACACATGAGTTGATTATGACCATAGATGGTGTCGCTAACAATGAATTTGATGATTATCTGCTGGTCGATGGTCAGGAAATCACTATAATTTTCCAAGCTAGAAACTAGGGTGCAAATAAACCGGCAAATTGTGCGCTATCGGAGTCGAGATCTGTTTGCTTCATTTTAATTACCGTTATGTCAATCCTGTCGGTAGACCGATATGCACGCCTAACTTCGTGGAGTAGGCTCTTTTGTGCCTCTTCAATGTCTTCCCCGTAAAGAATAGTCATGTGGTGATATTTTTGTTCATTTACCACTGCAATGTATTCAACATACCATTCTTTCAAATCTGTCTCGTCTCCCCAATAGACGCCGTCCCATGACTCCTCCATGGTGATATATTGTCATGGTAGGTTATCAACTA
>DAUW01000019.1 GCA_002505355.1 Euryarchaeota archaeon UBA229
GCCGGCCAGTTTACCGATGAATTGTGGTATGGCAAAAACCGTCTTGATTACGCCATTAATAGCCAAGATGCTATTGTGGTTTCTACTGCCCAAACCATATCATCCACCATCCCAGAAGGACTCTCCAACAATGCATATGCCTTCGCTAGAGCAACCTTTGACTACCTGCACAAATATATCCCATATGACAAAAACGCACCACTTGAAGCGCGTAGTGGACCTGCCTGTTTGAGCGCCGGTATTGGTGATTGCGACGAACAAACCAATGCGTTTTTATCGATATTACGTACTAAAGGTATCCCTGGTTGGTACGTTCTAGGAGCACTTACTGATTCGACATACACATATTGGGAGGGACATGCATGGGGCTACATATTCTTGCCAATGAGTGATGAGTGGTGTGAATCGCGCAGCATCAATCTCGATGATTGCTTTGTTGAAGGTTCAGTTGATGTTGTCAACAACAAGTGGTTGTTACACACGCCAACTGCTTACATAGATTGGATTGAAGAAGCAGATCCAAGTGGTAATTTAGTGCACAATTATTTCCATCCCGGTTATAGCCAAGATATTCAACGAGATCGTACGTTTTCAACGCTTGATTCACCGGATTCCACTGGTGGAACATATCAGATAAAGAAATTACCAGAAAATTTGAGGTGATAAATTGCGAATAATAATTGGTGGCGCTGGGAGAGTAGGAACTGAATTAGCTCGTGCTCTTCGAGCAGAAGAAATGGATGTAGTGTTGGTAGATTCAGACTCAAGGGCTGTAAAAAATGCCCAGAACTTGGACGTGTTGGTTATTCACGGTGACTTAACAACCCGCGAAAAACTAAATGAGGCTGGTATTGGAGAGGCTGAGATTTTTGTTGCTGCGACTAACTCAGACGAACGCAATCTGCTGGCATGTGCACTTGCTGAACACGCTCATTATCACTATGCTGGTGATAAAGCAAAGCCGCTATTATCAATTTCTCGTGTGCGAAACATGAATTTCCTAGAAGAGCAAAAGCAAGGGCATCTGACCAATTGGGCAAAAGTCAATCACGTGGTTAATCCACTAGATAGTGCCATCAAGAGACTACATACAGGTTTGAGATCATCGTCAATTGAGGAGGTAATCCCATTTGGTCATGATTCATTCATCATCGAATTTAATGTGACAAAAAATGCCGACGGAATCGTTTTTAATACGCTACGTGAAGCGAATTCAACTATTGACGGAGACTTACCGCTAATTGTTGGTGTGAAGAGGGCGGGCGAGAAGAGTGTTGTACCGGATGGGGATTTTGTTTTAATGCCAAACGATACCATTGCTGTTGCAACAAATGGATTATCAAGTTTCAACAGAATATTGAATATTTTTGGTCATGAGGCAACAGACTTTCCGATCTCCCCCAGAGTGGCAATAATTGGTGCCAACAGAATAGGTCAAATGATTGCTGAAAATTGGCTGATGAATGGGGCTAAAGTAACCGTCATCGAAAGAGACTTACAATTAGCCAATGAATTTTCTGCGACAGACATTGGTTCTAACCCTAATTTAGAAGTAATTCACGGAGATCATTTAGACAGAGACATTCTAACTGAAGTTGGTATTCCGGAGCACCATATTGCTATTGCTGCGCTTGAATCTGACCATGACAGTATTGCTGCCGCTCTGCTGGCTAGCGATATGGGAGTAAGCAGAACTGGACTGTTACTTTATGATGCTGATTTAGTAAAGGTAACGCAGAGAATGGGTATCACATTTGCTGTTGATCGTAAAAGAGTCGCGGTAGATAATATCCTAGCGCACATACATACCAAAGCAGCTGGAGCTTATGCAGTCTTGTCAAACGTACCAAACATTGTCGGAATTAGCATGAGAGTAGATTCAGCTCACAAATTCTCGAACATGCGAATCGCCGATGCTGGGTTTAGCGAATGGATGAGAATTGCCTTTATTCAGCGAAGAACCGTTGACGGTATTTGGGAAAATTTGCGACCAGCGCCGGAAAAGGTATTACTCCCAGAAGATAACTTAATTATTTTCACTAGTCCAGATAAAGTGAGCGAATTAGAGCGTAAATTTAAGGTGTAATCATGCGTTTTGATGTTCTGAGCCTAATCCTTGGATGGACATTAATTGCCATTAGCATACCACTGTTAATTTGCAGTGTTATTACCATTTGGTTAGACGACTTTGAGATGGCGTTGAGGGCTTTTCTAATTCCCATCATTATGTCACCAACAATCGGTACTCTGATGTTGAAATTTGGCACACGTAGCGATACCCCCGAGAGGTTAAGGGATCGAGAAGCCTTCGCAGCGGTTGCTTTAATCTACCCGATTGTGGTGTTTATTGGCCTGTTCCCATATTGGTTGGGGGGCGTATTTGTCGGTCCATTTACCACAGATGCTGCGTTAATCGATATCGCAAGAGGGGCAGTAAATTCTTGGTTTGAATCAATGTCGGGATTTACTACTACAGGAGCCACAGTAATTTCCCATAATATGAGCCCAAACTGTATTCCAGGCACTACGGTTGATTGTATTAACGCCCAACCTAGAGGAATTCTGCTGTGGCGGTCTATCACCCAGTGGCTGGGCGGCATGGGAATTATTATGCTTGGCATGATGCTACTGTCTCGGGTCATGGGTGGTGGAATGGCATTAGCACGTGCAGAATTGACTGGTCCGTCACTATCTAGACTTAGACCGAAATTGAAGGAAACCGCTTTCGCCCTGTGGATAATTTATATCTGCTTGACATTAGTCGAAATGATTCTGCTTAATTTAGTTGGACAAATGTCTGTATTTGACTCAGTGAATCATGGATTCACCACTATGGCAACTGGTGGTTTTTCAACTCGAGATGCCAGTATTGGTTACTATGATTCAATCGTCGTCGAGGTCATTATTATCATCTTCATGTTTTTTGGTGGCATCAATTTTACCCTAATATGGTTCTTAATTGCTAAAGAAGTAATGCGAGCGATTTCAGATGAAGAGTTCAAGACTTACCTTGTGTACATATTTACTGCTGTATTATTCATGATGGTTGCGTTAATTTCGACTAATGTCTCACTAGGTGACTCATTTAGACACAGTCTGTTTCATGCAATTTCGATTGGCACATCAACGGGTTACACGACTCAAGATTACATGACGTGGCCAGTAATTACCCAATTTGTTTTGATGATACTGATGATTGTCGGCGCTTGTGCGGGGTCAACAAGTGGCGGGCTGAAACTCATGAGAATTATTCTTGCATTCAAGGTTGCAATGCGAGAGCTTGTAAGAATCGCTCAGCCAAGGAAAATAAAACAAATTCGTATGAATGGTGAGGTCGTCGAAGCGCAGCAAATTGACAAGATAGTTGGTATGCTGTTCGTTTGGATTGGTTTGTTTGGCATTTCAAGTATCCTATTAGCAATTTTGATGTTGGATGAATCGTTTCAAAGTATTATCGGAATAACTGCTTCATCATTGGGTAATACAGGTCCAGCGCTGGGTGCGTATGGACCAAGTAGCACATGGTCGCCACTAAATTCCGGGGTGCTGATCTTTAGTTCAATTTTGATGTGGTTTGGAAGATTGGAATTGCTGACGGTGATAATTCTGCTCCATCCTCGAACATGGCAGGATGAGAATAAAGAACATAGTGACAGAAGGGCTTTGGCTTTGTTCAAAAAAATGTTACCTGGGCGTAAATCTTGACTTAAAATAGAGTTCTTTGCCCCTTACTAGGCTTGCTGCCGTCATCGTCTTGGTTTGGGTCATCCATCTCTTTAACCATTGACGCTTCGACCACTTTACTACGTTCCGATTCCACTAAATTATAACGCGCAACTAACTCCTTAGTTGATTTACGTGTCCTCGGTAAACCGCACAATGCAGCATGCTCATCGCCTGTAAGACCTAAATCAATCGAGATTGCAAAATGGTCGACACTACCAACTTCTGAGGCTTCTGAGTGAAGAGATATAAGCAGAGGAAGTAATTCTTCACGTACTGATGATTTACTCGCTCCGGTAATTTCGGTCAAACGATTGATTATGGTTGAGCGACCTTGGCTCGAACCGCGACGTAAGAAATTTGGATAACTAGGGTATAATTTGCCGGGCAGCTTTTCTTGATTTACAACCGATGCCGCCAAACCGGAAATTTGAGAACTCCAATACCATGAGCGATGAGCGGTATTTTCGTACATCGCCATTAGCATTTTTGAAGCCTGACAAAGTGCGGTATTACCACGATTGATTGCGATTTTGTTAGTAAATATCGAGGGATTATTCCAGTGTATCCAATTTAACAACTCTGAAGGTGATTTATCTATTGAGATACCCAATTTTATTGCATCTAAGGCGCTATTTGACTGGTATAATTTAGCTAGGCCCGGAAATACCTCGACTGAGACATCCCGTTCTGCGGTCCTTACATATTCCATTACCGCCTGTTCATCTATAGATTTATGTTCTGAAGAACAGATCACTTGCAAATCTCTCACTAGAGCTCTTAGGTCCCCTGGATTATTGGCAACTATCGCTTCAACTGCAGCTGTGTCATAATCAATATTCTCCGCCTTCAAAACCCGTCTGGCAATATTTCGCAATGCATCCTTACTAGCACGCTCAAAGTTTATTGTGACCAACAATCGCTGAAATCTTTCACGGGTTGAACGCCAGTTCGATGATTTACCCCACAGCCCCATCACTTCGTTGCAGGCGAGAATAACCGGTTGCTTGGTTTCGGCTAATAGCTTAAGCAATTCCGCTTTGCCACCCGTATCTCCTTTGAGTTGGACCCTTTCTGAGGGTTCCGTGTTAACTTTAATCGCATCATTAATTCTTGACTCACTAACCGAACGTAGCCCTCCTGTTAAGTGATCAACTTCATCTATCAGAATCAATGTCTTCTTATCGTTATCTTCTGGACTAAAAAACAATGAACGATGAGTTGCACCTTTAGTGGCCGCTTTTCTAATCGAGGCTGCATTACGGGCATCCGATGCATTCAATTCAACAACATTCCAACCCATATCTTGAGCAATTGCTCTTGCTATCGTCGTTTTACCAACACCTGGTGGACCAACTAATAGAATCGCCTTGTTTTTTGGCACACCTGTTTGCCAATCATCCAACCACTTGCGTATTTTTTGTCGCTGCGTCTCATTACCCTCAAGATGGCTCTCTGAACTTGGACGATGTCTCTCGGTCCAGTCAGAAATTACAGCCATAGCGTTACCTTGTGGTGAAGGTTATTCAAGTTTAAGCAGAACTACAGCAACTGGAGACAAAAACTAGAGTTCACTTATTTTTACTCGCCTCTGTTCACCGGTATCTCTATCTCTTACCGTCACCGTATTGTCTGTCACAGATTGGTGATCAACCGTAACGCAGATCGGAATACCGATTTCATCCGCCCTTGCATATCTACGTCCAATAGATCCACTTGAATCGTAGACAGATACAACCCCCAATCGAGAGTTCAATTGTTGGTTTACCCCCATTGCAATATCTTTCATACCACCCTTTTCAAATAAAGGAAATACGGCAAAATCTACCGGCACAATAGTCGGGCTGAGTTTCATCAAAGTATAATTTTCACCTTGTTTGGTGGTTTCCTCGTAAGCATGATCCAAAATATGCCAAATAATTCGGTCAATACCAAAAGCCGGCTCAACAACATGAGGAATAAACCATTCACCAGTAATTGAATCTGTCCTTTGTAGTCTTTTGACGTGGTCGTGTTCAATCGTGACTTGATTACCATCGATATTGGCGAGCCTGGGGAATTCTGCGTCTGCAGGTAAACTTTCAACTAAAGTTTTAACCTTACCCGCCAATGACTTAAATGCTGGACCTGCCACAGAACCGTCTATTGTCCAACCATCAATTACAACCTCCTTTGGCGTGGTAAACTCTCGCCTAGCTCGCAATGATTTACCCGTATATTGCTCGTGAGCTTCTAAATCATAACAACCCCTATGAGCAATGCCAACGCACTCAATCCAGCCATAGGAACCAAAGATTTCTGCATCCCAGCAATCTGTTGCGTAGTGCGCCATTTCGTTGGTCTCGTGTTGCCTGAATCTAATTTTGGATTTATTTATACCAACCTTGGTCAAAAAATCATACGTTTTAGCCATAAAATAACCAACTGTCCCATGTCTAACTAGGCCTGTGTC
>DAUW01000075.1 GCA_002505355.1 Euryarchaeota archaeon UBA229
AGATTACCGCGATGGACATAACGACGGTTAGGAAGCTGGAAAAGGCTCCGGCAACCAGAAACGCTCTCCGAAAGTTGACTCTAAAAGGCGTATCCATTTCATCTCGGGCAAACGTTTGGTCTTCTGGTATGGTCGCTCGAAAAGCAAATACTGCGCCGATTTGTATGATAGTAAAGATCAAACCTGCAAGTAACAAAAATCGTATTCTACTAAACACTTCAATCGGTTCCGCGTTTGGTGAGCCAATCTCGAACAGAACTAAGTGAATACCGGCAATAACTAATGCAAACAGACCAGCAGAAACTAATGAAACGTAGATTTCTTTCAACGTATCAACGGATTCTAATCTAGTGTCATACAGCGTGTTGTACTGTTCAGCAACAGTTTCCTGCTCAGCTCTCATGAACTCGTCAATCGGTTGACCGGCTTCAATAGAAAATGCCATGCGATCCAAAAAATCGGTCCATAGTGGGCTAGGACTCTGGTGAGCAACTATTCTTGCTGCCTCCGGTAGTGAGGTATGCCATTTGTCAACTAAAGTCTCAATTCGCTTCACTTCGGCAGCCAACTCACCGTAATCTGACATCTGTTTGAGAATATCGAAAATTGACTTAGCACCAACTTCGCCTAGTGATAAAATACCCATTCTGGTGATAAACATGTGCATCTCTTTTTCTATTTTGGTTGCTGAACGCTGCACCTCCAGTAGCGGAAATGCAATCGCTCCGAGCGACGTGATAATCGGGAAAATCATGATCATTAAAACTCCAGCAAACCCCTGGAACAATGCGCCTTCGCCCAGACCTCCTGTAAGAAATATGACCACCAGAGCAGTAATCAGGCCCATCAACGCGGCACCACCAACGAAGATGAACAGGAAACGCGGAATCGGCATTTCAAGGCGTTTGACTGCCACTTGCCAGATCGGCATTCTCTCCATTTTCACACCTCCTAACCGTGATTGACTCCAGTCCAGGTATCAACTGCCCGGTCAAAGGATTCGAAACCATTGTTATAGTAGATGCCGAGTAAATCAAACACGTCATCGTAATGAGTTAGGTCGCGGTCTGCCATCTTTTCTAAGGCTGCTGCGCGGCGCAACATTTCATCGTAAATATCACGCTTGTTGGCAAAACCTGCCATAGCAGCAATCTTATTCTCCAGCAAGTGGCTTTGGAACATACCGCGGAAATAATGCTTATCCTTGACAGGATCCCACTCAAACATACCACGGGTAAGCACACCATCACTGTGTTTGTTGTAACCGATGACCTCGTCGATTCCAGTTACTCTACGTGCTATTCCGCCGCCGGGTGCTTCCACAACCTCTTGGAAAATAGCGAAATTGAGGTTATCGAAAAACCGTATCGGGACATTAATTGGGTCTCCGGTAAATCGCTGAATCATCTTGACGATTGATGATGCGTGGAATGTCGCTATGACTGGGTGACCTGTCTGCATAGCTTGGAACGCAGTTGCACCCTCAACACCACGAATTTCACCGATAATGATGTAGCGTGGCCGACTTCTTAGCGCTGCCTTGAGCAGGTCGAACATCTCTACTCGCGATTCCTCATTCTTGGAATCCCTAGTAACTAGTCGCTGCCAAATCTTGTGCCTAACTTTTACTTCCGGTGTATCTTCAGCGGAATAGATTTTCACATTGTGATCGATAAATGGTAAAATAGCGTTTAGCGTTGTGGTTTTTCCTGAGGCAGTTTCCCCGGACACCAGCACTGACATACCGTACTCCAAACAAATCCAAATGTATGCCGCTACTTGTGAAGAGATAGTACCCCACTTAATCAGTTGGATGATGGAGATTGTCTCCTCAGCGAATTTACGAATCGTAAATGACGGTCCTAACATTGAAACGTCATCCGAGAATATGATATTGATACGTGAGCCATCCAGCAACGCACCATCAATAATCGGCTTATTGTCTGACACGGGCCGCCCGATACGCTCAGACATAGCCCTTAGATAACGTGATAGAATCTCTCGCTCCCTGAATCGAATATTTGAGGTGACCATGCCGAAAACCTTGTGGTCCATGTGAATGTGTTTAAGGCCGACAGAGTGGATATCTTCCAGCATCTCGTCTGAGAGTAGGGGTTCAAGTGGGCCGTTTTTTATTAGATCACGCACGATGATATACTCAAGGCGTTGCCTTTGGTCCGGAGTTACAATCACTCGCTTATCGTCCATCCCAATCATTTCCCACAATCGACCTTGCCGCCTTGGTGTTACACCAACCTCGCTTTCCAGAACAGAATATCGCTCAATCATTTGGGTGAGGATGTTTTCAAATTCTCCATCAGTGGTAAATGTCGGCGCTGTAGGGGCTTCTTGAAGTAAGGTCTCAACTAATTCTCGACGCATATTCTCTTCTTCTTCAGTAAGTTGTGGCTCTAAACCAAACCATAGGATTTGACCTCCGCTGCCGTCATCGTCTTCTGGAGGTTCGTATATGTGAATAAAAATTGGCTCTTTGGCCATGTAAATTAGGTTGTATGGGCGATTTTTCTTGGCATCTCTGTCAAGCGGTCCGTAATACATTGGCCGCGAACCATAGCGCGATTCAAAATCGCGAACCCAATCTGCAACGTGTGGGTATGCTGCCATGACGCTGTTGAGGTCGCCTTTTGCAAATCTTCCTTCTTCTGCCATGATAATCTCCCTCAACTAACTGCAGTGATGTCAACGATGAAGCCCATGCTCGGCTCGACACGCCAGCCAACACTAGTTTGAACCGGACCAGCCGCTCTTAGGAATCTTGTCACTACGATACTTCGCTTCAAATCACCACCTATCAGGGCAGTTGATAAGTCGAGTACTACTTCTGCCGACGCCCGCAGGTTGTGCAAGAGTTTGTGATTCATTTCATCAGGGTCAACACACAGCATGACTGAGCGACCTTCAGAGGTGATTTTTCTCAGCTTTTGCATTAGCTCAAACCTTTGATGCTCATCGAGATTATCCGGCATCAAGGCACTGGCTGAATCTAAAATGATAACATCGGCTTCTGTTACAGCTTCACTGTTCAAAACATCTTCCAGACCGACATCGGCTTTTGCCTCTGCTACAGTTCCAAAGCGAGAGAAAATCATTAATCGCCCCTCGCGTAATGCGTCGGTAACGCCATAACCAATCGACTCCATCTGTTCTATCCAGCCACGAGTGGTCAACTCAGTAGTGACAACTAGGACTTTAACATCATTATCGAGCATACCGTGTACTAAGCGCTGCGCAATCAGTGACTTACCGGCTCCAACTACTCCCTGAACAACATAAAGCGATCTATTGGGTAATCGCAGACCCATGGTATCGGCTAAAGAGTCTGTTTCAACATCAAATGCAAACCCGTCTTCAACCGGTTTGTGTGGGAAATTCAGCGGATCATCAGACTGCATTCAATCTCACCTCGGTTGATTCAGTTGCTTCTCCTTGATAGCCAGAGACCGACACTGATTGCACTAGAATCGTCAATTTAACATCGTCATTGTCTTGATAGCCGAAAGCACCACTAATCTCTACCTCAAGTAGCTCTGAACTAGCCCAATCGCCATTTGGTAAGACTGTTGTTGTAATGTCCCCGCTAGCCACGACTACGCCATCTAACTGAACGAATAGCGAAGCCTCGTCCAGTAGATACTCGCCGCTATTTATCAGATAGAAGGTTATGGTTTCAGTTGGATTCGCTGGATCGTTATCATAAGCAACATTCGACAAATCGCCTGCGAAGTCAAACGATGTCTTCGCGTCTGCCTCATCTTCTCTACGCTCCTGTTCCATGGCTGTGGTAATATCCCCATACTGGCTAATCAATACAGCCGAAACTGCTCCCGAGACCAATAATGCAGTGGCCAGGAAAATGAATGTTGATGCTCCGCCGTCTGCCATGTTGATACCTCACTGTAATGTTCTTGCACTATTGTAACCGTTTGTTGATATCGCTAAGGTTTCAAACACTTCATTACCAAAACCGCGCCACTCTATACCGACTGTATCGCTTGGATAAAGATTATTGGAGTCAACTATTGGCGCCAAGGTTGCTAAATTACGAGCATTGCTCCCATCTAAGAACAACCAGACCTCATCAATCGGAACGATTACTGAACCGGTGTTGGTTAGGTTTGCATTAATCACTGTAGTTCTTGCTGTTACAGATAAACTGCCGTTCACGCCGTTTGGTTGTGGTCCGTCAATGATAATTGTTGGGTCGGAGGTATAGTCGCCATGGTTGGTGATAGACCATGAGACTATTGCTCCGTTTGCATCGACGGTGAAGGTTCCGGAAAAGCCGGAGCCACCACCACCAACAGCACTCAATGTGCCACTGGTGTAATTCTCACCCGGGTTATCTATTTGCAGTGCCGTAATTGCTCCTAAAGCGATATCAGCATTATCAATTGAGAAAGTTGGGATTGGTTCATTGGCCGATTCTATGGTCTCTAATGATGACTCCAATCGAAGGTCGATTGCATTAACTGCTAAAGCTAATACAACTAACATCGACGTGCCGACAATTAGGCCACCAATACCGACCGATGCACCCATTTCATTCTTCTCCTCTGAGTTGTTTTACCTGTCTCCAAGATGTTACAAGTGCTGAGAATGTCAGCAATTCACGATGCGGTAGATGATCTTCCAATGCCGCCTCTGCCTCGCCTGGTGTTGCAAGTTGCACAATTGCCAGCACTGAGTTACCCTCATCTTGATTGAGCATACCTGAGTTAATCGCTTTCTGAACGAAATTTACCGCCGCCATACCAGACATATTGTCTAGCAATAATGCAGCAACTGTCGGTGCTCCGACTTTATTCGCTTCAGTAGTTGGGCCAGCCGAAGGAGCAACCAAAAACGGGTTTGCTGCCAAGGCCTGTGCTTCATACAACTCAACCAAAGGTGCTTCATCTTCTGCCATTAGACGATTTACTCCAGCGGCAGGGATTACCTCACCGCTTGCGGTGATTATGGTATCGCCAGCACTCATTTCGGCATCCATATGGTCGTCATGAGCAATTGGATTACCGTCATCGTCAACCTTGTGCTCGACCGTCTGGATTTGCATACTTTCTTCGATCCGCTTCTCAACCAATCCAAGAACGTCTTCTACCATATCTAAACGACTGCTAATCAAACGCTCCAAACCAGATGTGTCTACTTGGGCATTGACCTGCGCAGGTTGGGCAGGAGCCATGGTTTGAGTGACCGTTGGCACGCTACCTATGCTGTTTATTTTAGCCCTAGTGGGTCCTGGGGATATCGTCCATGCATCCTCTTCGCTGAGCTCGCCTTCTTCGGGAAGGGGAACCTGCTCGATTGCCACATTTGACAAAATTTTCAGTCGCTCTTCGCTCAGTTCTGCATCTGCATCTCGGATGTTGCCTGTGTTATTACTAAATGGCCAAGCCATTAGTATACCTCCTTGCCGTCGAGGAATTATTCCTCAACAGCAAGCAACATCAGATAACCGCAGTACCGGTGTCGTCGCTTCCGACACTAAGTGTCTCGAAAGTTGTGCCACCACTTTCAACGTGGATGAATAACTGCGCTGCTTGTCCAGCTGATCCTGAAACTGCTTGTGCGTCACAAGTGGCAGCAGCAATCAAAATCTTGTACGGATTTTGAATCGTCATCGTTCCAACTCCAGCGCCAAACTGGGATACTGATTGTAGTTGGACGTTTGCTGCACCAAAGTTACCATTACTGTCTTCATAACCGTTACCTGCATCACAGAATAATTGCCATGAGATTGAAGTTGCTTGAATGGTATCGCTACCAGCAGCTAACCTTACATACAGCACGTAATCATCATTTCCATCGACAAAGCCTTGCATAATTGTTAGTTTGCCTGACAGTTCATCGGACGTATCATCACCCGCAGTTTGTGCGTTCTGTTGTAATTTTTCTGCGGTTTGGATGATGACTGCGGATGCTACAGCAGCAACAAGTATCAAAGAGATAAACACAATCATAGCACCGATACCGATAGCTCCCCATGTGTCTTGTTCTTGGTTATCTCTTGTTGTCTTCACACTACCACCGTCCCGGAGGTTGTTGCTGCACCGTATGATAATACTTCATAGGTAAATCCAGAGTTTCCTGCAGCGATAGTCAAAACGTGGTTCTGATTAGCAGTTGGTGGGCAGTTGTTACCGTTTACCGGCAAAGTTACCTGATAAACTTGGCCTGCTAGTGCTGGTCCAGCTCCACCGTTGGCTGATACAGCAGCGGATGCTGCAAGGTTTCCAGCATCAGGGTCGTTGGCAGTGCAGGTTATTGAGTAAGCGATTTGAGCAAATTGGATTGATTCCGAGCCCGGAGCCAGTTCCCAAGTCATTCTTAGGTCGCCACCATTGTCAATTACAATACTCAGGGGCATAATTTTTGATGCCATCTGATCTTGTGTTTGGTCACCTGTGGTTTGTGCGTTCTGCTGCAGCTTTTCAGCGGTCTGTATAATCACCGCTGATGCTACCGCCGCCACAAGGATGAGCGCGATGAATACAATCATCGCACCAATACCCATTGCAGCAAGGTTGTCGCTATTTTCGTTCTTCATTTCATTTCTTTTCATATTTTTCACCATTTTGTTTTTCTCGTCCTCCCGCTTTACGGGTGGAATAGGATAAGGGCCTAGGAACTACCTCCTGTGCCCATGTCGATGCTTAGTGGCATTCTAATTATTGCCACCTCATCGGGGGTAAGACGTTCCACAAATGGAACTTTTGCCGTGGTATAGCCGGGTGGCAGCCATGGCGTGAGTAAAATGTCGCTCAGGGGTTCCATGGAACGATTTTGTGCTCTAATAGTGACCATTATTTCACCAGATCTCATCTCATATGCAGTTGAAACCGCTAACTTCCTGGAAAGTGGTATTTCGTCAGCACCATACCTGCCTTCTGACTTTATGTCGAAACGCAGTGGAAGATTTCCTCCGGGTGCGATAATTGGTAAGTCAACAGATGATGGAATAGAGCTCCAGCCTTCAGGAACTGGTGGTGATAGACGCATTGCTGGCATAGCAATTGGCCCATCGTTAATCAATCTGACCAGCAGGACACCGGTGTCACCACCGGCTGGCCAACGGGTGTCAACGCCAAGCCAGAAATGACGGAAAAAGAATGGATTTAGCGTCGATGTATTACCGCCAATCAGGTCATCGACCAAGAATTCTATTTCTGTTGCTGCTTGACCAACATCGCCAATTTCCGCAGCAGAAGTGGCTTTTCTCAAGCCAAGTAGAATGTTCTCAGCTTCTATCCGATCGATTTTCTTTTCCTTGAGTAAGCGATGCAGCATAGCGATACTGCGGCGCAAATAAAGGACATCTTCTTCTAAACTTACAAGGGCTTGTTCAGCCTTCTTAACGCTGGTTTTAGCCAACCTAAGTTTGTGAAGTGACAAGTAGTTTTTGGCTTCCATGATATCGATTTCTGTTGCTGCAAGAGAGTTACTATCTTGCTGAACAACATCACGAACTAGCGAATCTAATTCTTGCGAGGCAGACATAATTCTTTGCTCGACCTCTGCCTTGACTTCCTCGGTTGCCTCAATACTCTCAATTACCTCAGCAGCCTTTTCAGCCGGTTCGGGATCCTCAATCTCGGTTCTCGGTGCCTCGTGGAAGGTTTCATCCTCTAATTCTTCCATATATTCTCTGACTTTGTCTTGGAAAGATTCGCCAGACTCGGTTGAATTTGCGTTATTATCTGTGGTTGAATCATCGCCATCAACCTCGGATTCAATGTCCTCAATTTCGATTTGTTGAACGACATCATCCTCTAGGATATCATCGATATCGAATTCAATGCCATCTTCCGAGTTTTCTTCAGACATCATCGGTCACCTCCTCATCGTTTCCTAAATCTCCGCCGGTTTGTAAATCGTCGAATATCGCATCGAGATTAATCCCGTCGTTCGCTAAGTCATTTAATAATCGCGCCGGGTCCGATAAATCTCTTTCGATTCTAATCGCTTTTACTTCGATATCTGTTAACCGACCGTACAAGGTACCGTACATCGAATCAGCTCTGCGAATTAGGATTGAAACACCAATTGACAAGATAACCACATAAGCCGCGATTGACAATAGGTTATCCTGGCTAGTGTCAATTTGGGGCGGAATACCCAAGACTACCCCCAATAGGCCAAATACCGGCATCGCTAGGATAATTCGCAGTTGTCTTCTGCTGTCTGCGAGCGCTTGGAAATGATCTGCATAGAGGGTTGATACTCCTTTTCTGGCACGCTGATAGTCCTCATGTATTAATCTAAATTCGTCTGTGCTCATCCACGTCATGCGCCACAGCCAAAGAGCGGCAATGAGCAGCACTGCAGGCCCCCAGTAGACTACATTGAAAAGGTGGAAGGCAAAACCAAAGGCGAGGATTCCAGAGTAAGTAGAGAAGAGCCTAAACTTCTCATTTTGTCCGTTAAGTCGTGCTAAGACTAGAGACAGTAGACCGAATATAATGAAAGCAACAAAGGATGAGGATTGTCCTGGCGACCAGGAGTATACCTCATCTTTGTAGACGTACCGATCATTACCTTCAACATTCTTACTCAGCATTGGTGCGTCTATCGAAACAACGCAGGTACCATCAATTGATTGACGCCACCAATCAATGGTATCAGAGGTTATCGCCCAGTCTAGCACAACCTCTTGGTTTGGACCCAGTTGTATGACTGGGTCTTGTTGTGTGTGTACTGTTGATCCTGAACATTCAAGAGCAACCGTGAATATTAACGCCTGTGCTGTGCCGTCGTTACGAATTCTAGCGCTAACAGTTGCGTCAGTACCCTCTTCCATGGTACCTGAGCTAACCCAAACCTCTGCGACGCTCGGGTCGGCAAATACATCGAGTTTGAAAGTGAAAGTTGATTCGTTAAATACTGTGTACGCTGAATTTTCTGTCTCGTGGAATAGTCTGAAAGTTAGATCCCATCCATCTTCAGTGATGATATTTGGCCGGTTGGGGGCATCGACCCTAATCTTCAATGGGTTAGTGACATCCCATGCTTCTCTTATTGGGAGTTGATACCTATGCTCGGCACCAGCTGACCCAGCACCACAATCCGCAGGATCAAGTGGCAAGAGGATCTCTTCGTCTTCTAATACCAGAGTAAAAGACCATGGATAAAGCGATTCATCCAGTCCAGCCGCAGTAAAATCGTACAATCGCTCTGCCGCACACAACTCCAGTTCATAGGATGCATCATTTGACGCACCGAGCGGAATGTGCGAGTAGACAATGTTTACCTCCATGGGCCCGTCATTAACATCCGGTTTGAGATCGATATCACTAGCCTCGAAGAATCTCGACATCTTCAAGGTTGAATTCAAGAATCCAATACCGTCAACACTAGAATCGTTAGGAGTTAACTGAATTGATAGTAGCGCATATAGACTCAGATCCGGATTTAGTTCCTCAGCACTGACGACAAAGTCAAAACTAACATTTTGGCCTACTGGCATGAATAGACTCGTAGGAGCATTGCTGTCAACACTCCATTCATTGCTTTCCACAACCCCACCCGGTTTGTTAATTTGATATGCAACGTCTACTGTCACATCTCTATTACCGACATTCATCACCGTGGCTGAGAAAGTTCGGTCCCATTGACGATGGTATTCCATATAGTCTGGCCATTCAACTACGTCAAGAATAAACATCGGGGATATGACCATTCTCACCGTAGCAATTGTCACAGGCATTTCGGTCTCTTGATCTACTAGACTTATGTTGAGATAGTGAATAGAGCCGTCAGTGAGTGAAATTTCTTGACCCAGATTAGGTACCGTCACTGTCACACTACCTTGATTTTCTTCATCCATTGAGAGCGTCATTGACTGGCTTTGTGGGACGACTGTCCATCCGCTATCTACCGATACCACGACGTCGAAAGTTTCCTCGAGGTTTCCTGAATTAATCACGGTGAAGTCCACGACTTGATCTTGTCCGGGCAGCACGCCAATTTGGTAAGGTGCATCGATACTTAGTTCGCTCTGTTCGCTAACAACGCCAACAATCTCGGCACTCTCATTAACATCATCTCCCGATGAAACGTAGATTGTTGCTCGGTAAAATCCGGCGGAATCCGCATCAATAGTTGAAGCCAGGCGGACTTTTACTGAATCAGTGTAACCTGGGGCAATGAGTATCTCATTGGGGCTTTCGAGGGTAAAATCGACTTCGCCAGATTCGGTATCGTCTAGCCACACCGAGAAAATTGTTGGAGTATTGCCGGTGTTGGTAATGAACACTCTAGTAATGGGCGTCTCTGCCATCAATGTATTGATGTTGACTGTTTGGTTGGTCGGTGACAGTGAAGCACCTATTGATGGACCTACTCGAATTGTTACCGGTATGACATCTATTAGTATGCCTGTTGCGCTGTCTTCTACCTTGACGTTGACATCGATTAAAGAGTTAGCAGCAGTGGAATTGTCTGTTGTGATAGTGAGGTCAAAATCCCTCATGTGTAAACCGCCGGTATTGGGATAATCAGCCACGTCTGCTTCAAGGTCATTTATTGTATTAGCACTGGTAGTGGTAGTACTGACTAAGGCAATCCAACCCTCTGGTAGGTCATCAAGGACTGACAGCCTGTAAGAGGCAAGATCATTACCAGTATTCTCAAGTTTTAACGGGACCAGCGTAGCCTCTGCCAACGGTACGTCGAAAGGACCCTTGTCAACGATATCAACACCCTGAATAGCAGGGACATTTATGGTGATATTTCGCGTAACGGTGGGGGCAATCAGGTTACTTATTGATGGCGGTACTGGTATCGAAGCAATCACGGGGATTACCATGGTCCCGGCGAGAGGGTAATCTGCGTCGGGTCCTTGAATGCCTAAGGCACCAACTTTTGTGGTGCCCAGTGCGAGACCAAGTAGTGACTCATTAGATACGTTGGCACTCCATCGGTCTATCTCATTGAAGCCCCCGTTATTCAAAGGAGTGAAGGACAGGTTGCCCAGCTCAATAACTCCGTCAACCGTTGTCACCAATGGATCGTCTAAATTATGACGAACTTCGATGTTCATCTGCCTAAACAACTCTAATCCATCACCGTTTTTCGCCGCAATCACGTCATCAACCTCCAAATTAATGGTCTCTTCTACCAAACCCGGATCGATGACTATAACCGGCGCTACTTCCAGAGGTGTGGTCGCTAAAGCAGGAATTCCACCTTTAGTGGGTATTGCTTGCACCCAGACACTAAGGGTGTCTCCAGCACCATTATGATCGGCGGAATCCAGCGGCATCTGGATTTTTGGTACTGTGATGTTTACTGAGAAGTTTGCCACTTCTGAGACGTTGATTATACCGGTATTGGTAGCACCTAAGCGCACGTCCCAACGGCTATTTGAGGTGGAAAAACCAGCGATTAAATCGAAAGAGCCAGCAGAATTACCGTTGTTTTCAATCGTTGCATTAAAGCCAATTTCATCTCCTGGTACAACGATTACCGTTGTTGATGGCATGGTTATATCGGCAATATATGATTCAACTGCCATGATCAAAGTTGTTGCCGTCAAGTCATATGACGGCCCATTAGCATCGATTGATGAAGCAGTCAAGGTAACAGTATCAACAGCAGAACTCGCAGCATTTGCAGGCACGTCTACCTGGACTTGGATATTTTCAACATGACCGTTTTGAAACAAATTTGTCGGCGTACTGGAAAGCAATGTTGCCCATCCTTGGACTGATGATACTGAAAGAGTGAAACTGTCTTCTTCTGCCCCAGTCATGGTAAGCCAATAATTGAGGGTTGTAGACAAGCCGGGTTGAGTCGTTCGGTCTGCGGGGGTGGATAGAGTTGCAGCATAATCTGAAAACCGCACATCAACTGTGCCAACTGGCACTAGTTCGTCATAACCGTTGCCAGTGAATCTAACCTCTGCAGTTAACGTCCACACGCCCGCACTCAGCGGGGTGTTCATTACATATTGAATCTGAATCGGTACTGCAGCAATCTTTAGCGATCCCTTTGTTACTGGGTAACTGGTAAGGGGATCCTCCACGACAATGATATTGGTGGGGTCATTGATGTCAACAAAGGTCAATACCATCCTAGCAGTGATATTCTCCACTCCTTGATTGACCACCGATGCACCAAAGGTTGTTGGTCCAGATGGTATAACCGCCACTGAATTACCAACTCCAGGTGATGGTAGATTAGCGTTTGACACTCCGCCATCGTTGTAGCGTGGTGCGCTTGCGACATCGAAATCAAGACGCATTTGATTGTTACCAGAATTCTGGTCGGCGAGTGAAAATGTTTCTGCGAACAACACCTGGTCATTACCCGGTGATGCCGTCCAGGTAATCAGCACCGGTCCATATGACTGTTGAGAGCCGAGTGAGTCGACAACAAAAGAATCCACTAGGACTCTGTTGGATGACGGTGACCCCTGGTGGTATAGCGATACCACTACACTGCCTCCAGCAGAACCGGTATTGAATATGTTGATGTTAGCAGTATGGGTGGCATTTTCCACATAAATATCGGAACCGACTTGAATCGATCCGCCACCTTCCAGAACGAAATTGGTTACCGCAAAGTCTGGAGTGTTACGTGCTGAGGTATTATCGCCGGCGGAGGCTAAAGGTGTTGCCAGTGGCAGGACAAGCATCAACAGAATTAGGGCTGCAATCGACGGTTTGCGTTGATCAAGCAGAGACGCCACCCCCATCGCCCGGCGCCTCAAAACTGTCGATGTTAACCCGCTTGCCCTGTTTCTTCCACTGCGCCAATAATTGCTCTAACAGACGCTCATGGTCTCGGTCACTAATGCCGAGTCGGCGGCGCTCTTCCCATAACAGCAATTGTTCAGTTTTGCTAAGTAACGCGTCACGCAGATACAGCTCGAGAGTTCTACGGTAGGCATCACGGTCAGATATGGCGTAAACGATTGTATCATCGTCAATGAATTGGTCGGCCCGGTGCTGGATGATGTTGCCTAGGGTTAGAGCCTCATCATAGGAAATCAACCGCTTATCGAGCTCGGCTTGAATGGTTGATGCGGCTTCTTGCAACTCATACTTGCCTGGGGCTCGCTGAATCTTCTTGAGGAACCTACGGGCTCGACGAGACAGACGTAGCCCTACCATACATTACTGTTGTACAAGGCAGTTATTCAAAGAATCGGTTGCTATATTGGTGTTTAGGCATAATGAATACATATTCATTCATACTGAATAAACGGCCATTAGCAAGCACTATTTTTGTTATTTAGTAGTCAAAGTGGGCGAAAATGCGACTTAGACTAAGATTGTGCGCCCATGCAAGAATTCATCAGTGATGTTGACTGACAAATGGCCATGGACGAGATAGTAAATTTGGAAATTGGCCAAGCTGCACCGAAATTTGATTGCGTAGATTCGAAAGGTAATTCACACTCGCTGGAAGAATACAATAACAACGGCAAATCTGTTATTTTATACTTCTACCCAAAAGACTCAACATCGGGTTGTACAACTCAAGCATGTGACTTTAGAGACTCAATGGCTCGCTTGAACAATGGCAACTACGTAGTGCTTGGAGTATCGAAAGACTCTGCTAAATCACACGAGAACTTCATCAATAAGCAAGAACTAAACTTTCCTTTGCTAATGGACGAGGATATTTCCCTTCACCAAACATATGGCACCTGGAGAGAAAAAAGCATGTATGGCAAAACCTACATGGGAACTTCAAGATCGACATTTGTCATTGGCGCTGACGGTAACCTCACATGGGTAGGCTACGGTGTGAGAACCAAGGGCCACGTCGACAAAATAATGACAGACCTAGGTATTGAGTGAGGCGGTGGATTGTCCAGCAACCCGCCGCAAAACGATAAGATCGCACTGCCCAACAACAGTGTTGCATGGTCCCCCTGTGCAATTGGAACAAACCTGTCCATCGGAGATAACTGCTCGATAGGCGCACTATCTCACATCGGCAGAGATGTCGTAATCGGCGATAACTGTCGAATTCAAGGATGCGCTTACATAGCAGACTTGTGTGTTCTAGGCAAAGGAGTATTTATTGGACCTAACGCCACTTTGCTTAATGACAGATTCCCCCCCTCCGGCAACAAAGAATTATGGCAACCAATTACCATCAGCAATGGTGCAGTTATTGGCGGAGGCGCCACGATTGTACCTGGCTGCAATGTCGGTGAAAATGCTGTATTAGCCGCCGGCTCAGTGCTAACCAAGAACCTACCAAAGGATGAGGTTTGG